>JAFNAH010000072.1 GCA_017860075.1 Acidobacteriota bacterium
GTACATCCCGGCGCTGTGCTACATGGAGGGCCTGTCTCCGGTCGGCGCCTGCCGGCTCTGCGTGGTCGAGGTCTCCGGCGTTAACCGGATCCTTCCGGCATGCACGACACCCGCGCAGGACCGCATGTCCGTGACCACCAACTCCAAGACGCTGCAGCAGTACAGGAAGATTGCGCTCGAACTTCTCTTCGTGGAGCGCAATCACATCTGCGCGGTCTGCGTCTCCAACGGCCATTGCGAACTGCAGGACCTGGCCACGAAGCTGGGCGTAACCAGCGTCCGCTACCCGTACCGGTACCCCAAGCTTCCCGTGGATGTGTCGCACCCTCGCTTTGTGCTTGATCACAATCGTTGCGTTCTGTGCACGCGTTGTGTGCGGGTTTGCAGCGAGGTCGAGGGGGCCCATGTATGGGACATCGGGTCCCGGGGTGTTCAATCGCGCGTCGTGTGCGAGTTGAACCGTCCCTGGGGCGAGTCGCGCAGTTGCACCAGCTGCGGCAAGTGCGTCCAGGTCTGTCCCACGGGTGCCCTGGCTGAAAAGGGCCGTGCGGTCGAGGAGATGGTCAAGCGCGAAGAGCCGATTTCGGAACTGGTGTCCAGACGAGGAGCATACCTATGAGCAAGATCAAACTCGCAACCGTCTGGCTGGACGGATGTTCCGGCTGTCACATGTCGCTGCTCGACATCGACGAGGGGATCATCGCCGTGGCCAGGAAAGCAGACCTGGTGTACGGCCCGCTCGTTGACACGCAGCAGTTTCCGGAGGGGGTCGACGTCACACTGGTCGAGGGCGCCGTTTCGAGCCAGGAGGACCTGAAGCTCATCCAGACCATTCGCAAGCGCAGCAGGATGATCGTCGCGCTGGGCGACTGCGCAGTGACAAGCAACGTACCGGCCATGCGCAATATGGTGCCGGTCAAGAAGCTGCTGGAGCGCATCTACGTGGAGGGTTCACAGGAAAAGCCCGGCGTCCCCACCGACGGCGTGCCGGCGCTGCTCAAGAACGCCTTGCCGGTCCACGAGGTCGTCAAGGTGGACCTGCACATCCCCGGCTGTCCGCCCAAGCCGGAGGCCATCATGTACGTCATATCCGAGCTGCTCGAAGGGCGAAAGCCGGATCTAACCTCAAAGGTCAAGTTCGGATAGGGAGACGAAACATGGCGAAGAAACTGGTTATTCATCCCGTGACCCGCATCGAAGGTCACGCCAAAATCACGATTCAGCTGGATGACAGCGGGAACGTGGCCGGCACGCAATTCCACGTAACCCAGGTGCGCGGATTCGAGAAGTTCACGGAAGGGCGTCCCTTCTATGAAATGCCGTCCATTACGGCCCGCATTTGCGGCATCTGCCCCGTGAGCCACCTGCTTGCCTCCGTGAAAGCATGCGACGCGATCATGGCAGTCCAGATCCCCGAGACCGCCGTCCTGCTGCGGGAGCTGCTGCACTGCGGCCAGATCGTGCAGTCGCATGCGCTGAGCTTCTTCCACCTCTCCGCCCCGGACATCCTGCTGGGCATGGACTCCGATCCTGCTCACAGGAACATCATCGGGCTGATCGAAAAGCATCCGGACCTGGCCAAAGACGGGATCGCCCTGCGTAAGTTCGGACAGCAGGTCATCGAGCGGCTGGCAGGAGAGCGCGTGCATCCATCCTGGACAGTGCCGGGAGGCGTGAACTCGCCGCTCGCCCCCGAGATGCGCGAGAAGATCCGGAGCGAGATGCCTATCGCGAAGGCAATCACACGACGGACGCTCAAGCACTTCAAGGGCATCCTCGATCAGTTTGCAGAGGAGATAGAACATTTCGGCACCTTCCCGAGCCTGCACGCCGGCCTGGTCGACAGCCGGGGACGGCTTCAGCTTTACGACGGCTTCATCAGGTTCAGGGATGCCGAGGGGAACGTGGCAGGCGACATTGAGCGCCCGCGTGATTACCAGAAGTTCATCGGCGAGGCGTCGGTCCCGTGGTCCTACCTCAAGGCACCCTATTTCAAACCGCTGGGGTACCCGCAAGGGATCTACCGCGTCGGTCCCCTGGCCCGGCTGAACGTCGCGGATTCATGCGGGACCCCCGAAGCCGATGCCGAACTCCAGGAGTTCCGCGATCGGTTTGGCCGCGTCGCGCAGAGCACCTTCCTCTTCCACTACGCGCGACTGATCGAAACCATGTACGCGCTGGAACGGATGGAGACGCTGCTCGACGACAACGCGATCCTCGACACTCACGTCCGCGCGACGGCCGGCGTCAACGCGCTCGAGGGGGTCGGGATCGCCGAGGCTCCGCGCGGCATCCTGATTCATCACTACAAGGTCGATGACCAGGGAGCCATCAAGTGGGCCAACCTGATCATCGCCACGGGCCACAACAATCTCGCCATCGGCCGCAGCATCGACCAGGCGAGCCGGCACTTCGTAAAAGCCAACAAGCTGCAGGAAGGGATGCTCAACCGCGTCTCCGCCGTCGTGCGGGCGTACGACCCCTGCCTGAGCTGTTCCACGCACGCTCAGGGCATCGTGCCGATGCAGATCGATCTCGTTTCGCCTGACGGCACCGTGCTCGACTCCCTCAGCAGCAGCTCCTGATCTCGACAATCCCGGCGCCCGCCTGCGTCTGCCGGCGGGCGCAGTTCCGCTCGGCATTCGCACACCCTCCAACGAATCTGTAATGCGGACATCAGAGTGTAGGGTGGTCTCCTCACTTGGGAGGCATCCTGTTCAACCGCGGTAGGAGAATGGTTGCGCTCCCTTCGACTCGCGATTGACGGCGACGCTTGTCCATGAAGAGTGACAAGTGTAATCCAACGGTGTTAGGGTGAACTTTCCCGCCGCGGGAAGGCAGTCCTTCGCGTCAAACAACGAAGCGGAGTTCCTTCGCACGCACCATTCACTATCTGAGATGTCGAGACAGAGACAGGAGAACGGACCATGGCAAAGACAGGGAAGAGAACCGATCGACGGCACTTCATGAAAACCGCCGGCTTCGGCGGCGCGGCAATACTCACGAACGGAATGACCTCGCACAGCACTGGCAAGGCACACTCCCAAGCCCACCCATTCGAGCGCACAAAGGAACTGGCCGAACAGGAACATAAACAACTCTTCAACATGTGCGGCTATGCCGCTCCGCCGCTCAGCACCGTACGCGTCGGCTTCATTGGTCTCGGGAGTCGCGGTCCGGCAAATCTTGACGCCATGGCCTATGTCGAGGGAGTTCGAGTCACAGCCCTTTGCGACAGGAGACCGGCTCGGGTTGAACACTCACAGACGATTCTCGCCAGACATGGCTTACCTCCCGCCAAGTCCTTTGCCGGGAATGAGAACATCTGGAAGGAGCTATGCAAGGATCCCGACATTGACCTTATTTCTATTGCCGTCCCAAGAGGTCCCCTGCATGCACAGATGGCCATCTACGCCATGGAGAACGGTAAGCACGCAGCAGTCGAGGTCCCTGCGGTATCGACGCTGGAAGAGGCATGGCAACTGGTGCAGACGTCCGAAAGAACCAAGAAACACTGCATGATGCTCGAAAACTGTTGCTACGACTATTTTGAGCTGCTCACGCTCAACATGATAAGAGCGGGACTGTTCGGCGATTTGATCCATGCCGATGCCGGCTATCTCCACCACCAAAACAACTTCAT
Organism: Acidobacteriota bacterium; assembly: GCA_017860075.1. Lineage (GTDB taxonomy): Bacteria > Acidobacteriota > UBA6911 > UBA6911 > UBA6911 > JACADW01. Next base: position 3,644 of record JAFNAH010000072.1, read on the forward strand.
AAGACCGGAGAGTGGGGACATGTGGCGGGTCAGAGAGAGTCAACATCGAAACGGTAATCTCTACCCTTGCAGTACGATATAACAAGCCCACGTGTCTATTCACGCATTCACGCGATCAGTGGGACAAAGGGATTCCTGCAGAAATACCCTCTTCCGGCAAGGATTTCACTGGAAAAGGATGAATGGTGTAGTGAGGAAGAGATGAAGGCGCTATCAGAAAAATATACTCCTCCGATTTTGAAACGGATGGGAGATCTGGCAAAGGAAATCGGTGGGCATGGCGGGATGGATTTTCTGATGAACTGGCGCCTGATTGATTGTTTGAGGAACGGGATTCCACTCGAACAGGACGTGTATGATGCGGCAGCATGGAGCTCGATCATACCCTTGAGCGAATGGTCGGTCGCCAACGGATCAAATTCAATCAAGATTCCTGACTTTACTTGCGGAGCGTACAAGACAAACGCACCTCTTGACATAACTATGTCCAAGGGGGGTAAGACGGGCGTGCGCCCCATATCGTCGCGAGTATGAAGTGTCAGCTGTGGAAGAGGATCTGCGTGTGTACACATGTGCCCCGCTGTCGAGAGGCGAGTCGCGGATGCGGATGAAACGGTAGACTTGCAGGAGCGCACCGCCCGTCGTACCCGAGCAGGAGCCTATGACCGCGCTGCCTACCATCTATTACCGGTTCGATGACCAGATCATGGTTTACGGGGAAGAGATACCTCGGGGGCCGCATGGCGGACAACGGCAGCCCAGAAGGCGACGTTGGGTGAATCCTGGATTGCAGCCAGATCCATGCCGCCGAACTCGGGTGCAAGGGTGTCAACAGAAGTGAAACCGTGCTAGGGTGAACCGATCCAGCTGAGGCAAAGCGGGAATAGGTATGCGATAATCGTCGGGGCGCGTCGAATACGTCCCTATGCTTACTAACGGATCAAGGCAGAGACAGGAGAAAGAAAGATGGCTCAGGATCAGGAAAAGACTCAAGCGCTTGGTGGGTTGAGCCGTGAGTGGCAGGCCGAGCCCATGCTCGGTGGCTGGTATACGGAAGAGGAAATCGATGCGGTGGTGAAGGCGATTCGCACCTCGCTTGACCCGTCGGCGGGTTTCGGCTTCTTTTGTGACGAAATCCTGGAATTCGAGCAGAAGTTCGCGGAGTACATCGGTACGAAATATGCCCTCTCGGTAACCTCTGCGGGCACGGGCCTTGACGTGGCGGTGAAAGCACTGGACCTGGAGCCGGGTGACGAGGTGGTCGTGCCCGCCATGAACTTCCGGGCGGCTCCGTACGCCGTCCTGGGAGCGGGCGGAAAGCTCATTTTGTGCGATTCGGACGATACGCTGAACGCAAGCCCGGCGGATGTGGAAGCCAAGCTGACCTCGCGGACTCGCGCCATCCTCGTAACCCACATGAACGGCCTTTCAGCGCCGATGGATGAATACATGAAGATCGCGGCGCGGCACCCGCACCCCAAATACGGGCCGCCCAAAGTGATCGGTGACGCAGCGCGGGCATTGGGGGGCGGCTACAAAGGTGCAAAAATCGGCAAGCTGGGCTGGATGACCGTCTTCAGCCTGCACACAATGAAGATGATGACCACCCTCGGAGAGGGCGGAATCATTACCACCGACGATCCGGACCTGATGCTGCGACTGCGCGCGCTGCGGCAATGGGGGATCGCGGTTTCGGAAGACCTGGAGATTGCACGCGGCAAGAAGGGCACCGGCGACATGGGCTGGGGTTCAAACTACAAGCTGACCAAGATCCAGGCAGCTGTGGGATTAGTTCAGCTGCGGCGGCTCGATCAGATGATTGCCCCAAGGGTAGCCCTCGCGAAAAAGCGTACCGAGATGTTGAGCAAAGTCCCGGAGCTGACGCTGCCCAGCGTCCCGGCGCACTGCCAGCCAGTGTACTACCTGTACAACGTGCTGGTGCCGAAGAAGTGGGCCGGCGCGAAACGCGATCAGTTGATGGCCATGCTGAGGAAGGAATACGGTGTGGATACCGTGGTGGCCAATCCCCCCGTGTATCAGACCGATGCCTACGTGCGGCGCATGACCGTCGGCCAATCGTGCCCCAAAGCAGAGGAGCTGGGCGCGCGGCTTTTCTGTCCACCCATGCACCCTCTGATGTCCGATTCAGATAATGAGTACATCTGCAATTCGATCGCGGAGGCCGTGAAAAGACTGAGGGCTTGAAGGGCAGGTCCTCTTCGGCGCCGGAGATCCGCAGTAACCGGTTCAGATACACGGAAGGCCACAGTCCGGTGTTCTCCTGGCAAGAAAATCGGCGCGGAGTCCTCATCCCCATAGCAGCAATTGTGTGCACTTTGCTGGCTGTGATTGCGCGTGCGGGAGGTCAGGCAGAGTCTCTGACTGACCTCGTACTCGCGGAGCGCATCAACCAGGCGGAGCTCGAACCCGCGGTGCGAGACCAGATCAACCGCGCTTACGAAGAGGCGCGCGCCAAGCCCCTGGATGCGACGGTCGTCGGCAGACTGGGAATGATATTCCAGGTTTACGGCAAGTACGAATTGGCCGAAACCTGCTATCTTCGGGCCCGGGGATTGGATTCAAAATCATCGCGCTGGCCTTACTACTTGAGCATTGTCGAGAAAGCGCTCGGGAAGAACGAACAGGCCATCTCATACACCCGAGACTCCCTGCAAATCGACGCCAGCTACGCGCCTGCCCGAATCCGGCTGGCCCAGCTGCTGTTGGACTCCGGCGACTCCGGGCAAAGCGCCGAGATCTGCCGTTCAGTCATCGCTCAGAACAGCAGTCTCGCAACAGCTCACTTTGCACTCGGGCAGGCACTCGCCGGAAAGGGGGAGTGGCCTGGTGCTATCGAGTCGTACCGCCGGGCGTGTGAGATCGCAGAGAACTACGCGGCAGCTCATTACGCGCTTGGGATGGCCTATAGAAACACGGGAGACATGACGAAAGCCCGCGAACATCTCGAGCGCTACCGGGTTGTGAAGCAGTTGAAACAGCCTTCCGAAGACCCGATGATGGACGACGTGAATTCGCTCTATTCGGGGGGCCTCACTCGTTTTGCAAAGGGTTCTGGATTCTTTCAGCAGGGAAAGACGAATGAGGCTATACAGGAGTTTGAGGCCGCGCTCGCAACGAATCCGCGGCTGATCGCAGCGCACATAAACCTGGTAGCGCTATACGGACAATTGCGTCAGGACCAAAAAGCTGAGGAGCACTTCCGTGCAGCGGTCGAGCTGGATCCGGGTTGGGTGGAGACCTACTACAATTGGGGACTGTTCCTTGTGCAACGTAACCGCAAGGCCGAGGCTGTGGAGCTGTTCAGGAAAGCGGTTGAAGTGAATCCCAACTATCCCGAGGCACGCGTCCAGTTGGGTCTGCTGCTCGATGACTCGGGACACTCTAGTGAGGCGGCTGCCCAATACCAACGTGCGCTGGAGGTTAGTCCCAGCAACCGGCAGGCTCACTACTTTCTCGGCCGGTACCTGCTGACGAACGGGCGAGTGGATGAGGCAATCCAGCACCTGATTGAAACAACCAAAGTGGAGGACGCCTGGACCCCTGTCTGTATGCAAGCCGTCGCAATCGCATACGAACGCGGGGGTAATCGGGAGCGCGCCGTTCATTTCCTTCGCGAGGCGAAGCAACGTGCGCTCACGCTCCGGCAGCAGGACCTGGCTTCGCAGCTCCAGCGGGAAATCGACAGGCTCGCTGCGGAGGTCAGCCGCCCTTGAGCGCACGATCACGAGGATGCGGCCGCGTGCCTTCGTCACTTCATCTCCGCGTCATCCTGCCTGTGTTTGCGATCCTGGCCTTCAGCTGCTGGAACGGATTGGGAGGACCGGAGGTCCTGTTCCAGGATGTGGCGGCGGAAACCGGATTCCGGTTCCAGCATTTCATCGGCGCTACCGGCTCATATTTCGTCCCGGAGATATTCGGCTCAGGCATCGCCGTCCTCGATTACGACGGGGATGGCGACCTCGACATTTACATCCTCCAGGGGACCATCCTCGATCCAACCAAGTCTCTCAAAGACTCGCGCTTCCCCGCGCCAACGGAGCACTTCCCCGGCAGCCGTCTTTTCAGGAATGATCTGGTGCCAACGGGCAAGCTCTCTTTCACGGACGTGACAGACAAAGCCGGCGTGGCCGGAAACGGCGGCTACGCAATGGGGGTCGCAGTCGGCGACTATGACAACGACGGGCACCCCGATTTGCTCGTCACGAACTACGGCCGGGACATTCTGTATCGCAACAACGGCGATGGGACCTTCAGTGACGCCGGCAAGGAAGCACTCCCGCCGGATGATTCTTTCGGCTCCAGCGCCGCATTTGTCGATTATGACCGGGACGGTTTGCTGGACCTGTTCGTCGTGCGCTACAACTCGTTCCGGGTCCAGGCCAGCAAGCAGTGCTCCGGGTATGCCGGGGGTCGCGAGTACTGCGGCCCCGGCGATTATCGACCGATCCCAAGCAAGCTCTATCACAATGACGGGCGCGGGCATTTTGTCGATGTTACTCAGAAGGCGGGAATCAGCGCCGCCTACGGTAACGGGCTGGGGATCGTCTGCGCAGACTTCGACGAGGACGGTTGGATTGATATATTTGTCGCCAACGACAAGACTCCAAACCAGCTGTGGATCAACCGGCGCAACGGCACCTTCGTGGATGACGCCCTGATGGCAGGTGTCGCCTATGATGAGCAGGGGAAAGAGCATGCGGGGATGGGTGTGACTGCCGGGGATTTCGATGGAGACGGCGACGAAGACATCTTCATCGCAAACATCATGGGCGAGACACACATGCTATACCAGAACCAGGGGAAAGGAGTCTTCCAGGATGCGACGACTGCCTACGGCCTTGGCTCTACGACGGTGCCCTACACCGGCTTTGGAACTCATTGGTTCGATTGCGGGAACAATGGGAGACTTGATCTTTTCATCGCCACCGGGGAAGTGAGGACGATCGAGTCTCTGCGGGGCAAGCCCTTCCCCTACGATCAGAAAAGCCAGCTGTTCCGCAACGAGGGCAAGGTATTCCGCGACGTCTCCACGGAGGCCGGGCCGGCGCACCTGGTCTCCGGCGTTGGGCGCGGGGCTGCCTTCGGCGACATCGACAACGACGGTGATATCGACATCGCCGTCAGTAACGCTAACGGGCCTGCTCGATTGCTGCTCAACCAGGTCGGCAGTCGGAACCATTGGCTGGAGGTCCGTTTGCAGGGCGTGACGGTCAACAGGGATGCATACGGGTCCCGGCTCGCTCTTTTCCGCAAGGGTCGGCCTCCTCTGTGGCGGCGCGCGGGCACGGACGGGAGCTACCTCAGCGCCAGCGATCCGCGAGTCCACTTCGGGCTGGGGACCGACGATGACCTTCGATCCGCGCCGCCGGAAAGCCTTCTCGTCATCTGGCCAAACGGATCGAAGGAAACCTGGCAGATCGGCAAGACTGACACCCTGATCGACCTGCGCGAGGGTAGCGGCAGCCCGGTGGCCGGCTCGAAACCATGAAGTCGCTCTCAGTCCCTGGGAGGCGAGGATTGCGCCATTCTTGTCAAGAGCTTTCGGCTCTCAGCCATCGGCTTGCAGCTTGAGAGGCAAGCGGGCTCAGATGCGAGCGAAGCAGGAAGCCGCATGCGCTTCCATCCATGAGGCAGCTCGCGCTGGAGTGTGTTGACAGCTGTCCGACAGGAGACATACAGTCGGGTCTCGCTGTCATACACTTCCGATGAATGAGTAATCGAGGGGAGGAACGAACACGATATGAGGCAATTTCTCTGTTGGATGATGCTCGTCGCCCCGGCTGCCCAGGCTGCCGCTCACAACCCACTGCTTCCTCACCCGCAATCAGTCCGCTATTCAGCCGGATCGCTGCCTGTCAACGGCCTTGCCATTCGATTCGGATCAAACCCAGGCATTGAGGATATGTCCACCGCACGGCAGCTGTCCTCCAGGCTTTCCGCAATCGGGCAGACGCTCGTTCCCGTCCAGGAGGTCACTGCGGCCGGGCCGGCGATCGTGCTGATCCGCACAGGTGAGGTTGCCGCGCTGCCCCTGGCCGACGAGCGCTCCGGGCCCGGATCGCGCGAATCGTACGTCTTGAAGATCGTGCCCGACGGCGCCGAGATCCGCGCGGTTTCCTCCGCAGGTCTGTTTTACGGGGCTCAGACGCTGTTGCAGATGGTGGAGGGGACGGGCAGCCAGGCGGTGCTTCCGGCTGCGGAGATTCGTGACTGGCCGTCGTTGGCCTATCGCGGATTCATGATGGACCTGGGACATGGGCAGCTGCTCCGCGTGGCAGAGATCGAACGCCAGATCGATCACCTGGCCAGATTCAAGGCAAATCAGTATTACTTCTATTCCGAAGCGACTATTGAATTGGACGGTTATGAACTGGTGAATCCAGGGGGACGCTATACACGTGACGAGATCCGGCACATTATTGACTATGCCCGACAGCGTCATATCGACGTAGTGCCCTGCCTGGAACTCTACGGCCACCTGCACGATCTCTTCCGGGTAGAACAGTTTTCCGATTTGTCCCTCCCACGCTATGGCGGCGAATTCGACCCGCGCAATCCCAGAGTACTCCAAGTGCTGGATGATTGGGTGGAACAGACGGCGAAGCTCTTCCCCAGCCCCTGGTATCACGTGGGCTTCGACGAACCGTGGGCGCTGGACAAGATCGGTGTCACCGAGGGCAAGGATCCGTTCAGGATCTACATCGACGTGCTTCGTCATGTTGCCCAGCAGGCACAGAAGCACGACAAGCGGCTCATGTTCTGGGCGGATATGCTGAGCGGCGCCCGCATATTCTCCAAACACCCCGAGTTGATAGCGGAATTGCCCAAGGGCACGATCGCCG
>JAFNAH010000555.1 GCA_017860075.1 Acidobacteriota bacterium
GAAGGCAGCGTCGTCGACGCGCGTTTCCCGGCTGCGGTGGCTGCCGGCAACGTCGAGACCTCGCAGCGCATCGTCGACGTGCTGCTGAAAGCGCTCGCACCCGCTTTGCCGGCGAGAATTCCCGCAGCAAGCAGCGGCACCATGAACAACCTGACACTGGGCGGTGTCGACCCCAGGGACGGAACGATGTTCTCGTATTACGAGACGGTAGCCGGCGGGATGGGCGCGTACCCCGGGCGGGCCGGAACGAGCGGAGTTCACACCCACATGACCAACTCTCTCAATACCCCGGCCGAAGCGCTGGAGTACGCCTACCCGTTCCGCGTCCGGCGATACTGCATCCGGCGTGGGTCCGGGGGGAGCGGCAAATACCCGGGAGGCGACGGCATCGTAAGGGAGATCGAATTGCTGACGCACGCCGACGCCACGATACTCTCAGACCGACGCCGTTTCCAGCCGTACGGCCTTGCCGGCGGGAAGCCGGCAAGGCGCGGCAGAACACTCATCGTCAGGAGAGGCCGTCGCGCCGAACTGCCTTCCAAGTGCCGCTTTTCCCTTGCGGCGGGAGAGCGCCTGATCATCGAAACACCGGGCGGTGGCGGCTGGGGTGCCCGGGACAGGAGGAAAACACGTTGATCCGTCTTCAAGCAGTCCAGATGCGCGAGATTCACCTGCCGCTGATACACCGGTTCGAAACGAGCTTCGGGGCTACCTCCACACGCAGGATCATCCTGCTCACGGTTTTCTCCGGCGAGGATGCCGGGTACGGCGAGTGTACCGCGGGTGAAGACCCTCTCTACAACAGTGAAACCACCGAGACTGCCTGGCATATTCTGGCCGACTTCGCAATCCCCTGGCTGCTCGGCAAGGAACTGGATCAAGCGTCCGATGCCGCGCGCATCTTGAGCCCGATCAGGGGAAACCGAATGGCCAGAGCTGCCCTGGAAACCGCCCTCTGGGACCTGGAGGCAAGGCAGAGGGGGATGCCGCTCTCTCGCCTCATCGGCGGCGAGCGCCGCGAAATCCCGTGCGGAGTCTCCATCGGCATCCAGCCCTCCGTCGAGGCTCTACTGGCCAAGGTGCGCCACGAGGTTTCAGACGGCTACCGGCGTGTGAAGATCAAGATCAAGCCCGGCTGGGAGACCGAACCCCTCCGGGCAATACGCAGTGAGTTCCCTGACCTTCCGTTGATGGCGGACGCGAACTCCGCCTTTCAACTGAGCGACCTCCCCTTGCTCCGGAGGCTGGATGAATTCGGCCTGATGATGATCGAACAGCCGCTTGCACACGACGATATCGTGGACCATGCGGTTCTTCAGAAGCAGCTGCAGACCCCCGTCTGCCTTGACGAGTCGATCTGCAGCGCGGAGGACGCACGCAAGGCGGTAGAACTCGGGAGCTGCCGCATCATCAATGTCAAGCTCGGACGCGTCGGCGGCTTCCATGAGGCGCGCCTGATAAACGACTACTGCTCGCGGTGCGGAATTCCGCTCTGGTGCGGCGGGATGCTGGAAAGCGGCATCGGCCGCGCACACAATATCGCAATGTCAACCCTGTCGGGATTCACTCTCCCCGGCGACGTCTCGGCCAGCAAGAGGTATTACGCGGAGGACACAGTCAAGCCGCCCGTCACAGTGACTCCTTCGGGGACCATCCTGGTGCCGGAATCTCCCGGCATCGGTTTTGCTCCCGACCCCGACCGAATCGAGCGCGCGACCGTCCGCCGTCGAGAGTTCAACTTCAAGTGAGTGACAAGGATGCCTGAACGAATCATCGGAGTGCTTGGGGGTATGGGGCCTGAAGCCACAGTCGATTTCTTCCACGAAATCGTCGCCGTTACACCGGCCCGGAAAGACCAGGATCATGTCCCGGTCCTGATATATTCGAATCCCAGGATGCCGGACAGGGCCTCGGCTATCCTCTACGGTGCTGAAGACCCGCTGCCGTACCTGAAGGAGGCCGCCATCACCCTGGAACGCGGCGGAGCCGGCATCATCACTATCCCCTGCAATACCGCCCACTACTACCTGGACGATCTCCGGGCTGCCGTCCACATTCCCGTGCTGAACATGATCGAGGAGGCCTGCGGAGTCCTGCGGGCCGAATACCCCGATGCCAGAACGGCCGGCCTTCTGGCAACGACCGGCACCGTGAAGATGCGCCTCTACGAGAAGTTTCTCGAGAAGGAAGGCCTGAACGTCATCGCGCCCCCGGACGAGGAACAGGAGCAGGTCCAGATCTCCATCGATCGCATCAAAGGCGGGGCACGCCGCGAGGAGGTGCACTCGATCCTCAAGACCGCCTGCTGCAACCTCATGTCCAGGGGGGCGGGATTGGTCATCCTGGGCTGCACCGAGATCCCGCTTGTACTGGACAGCACAGATCCCGCCCTCGGGGAGAGCAAGGTGCAATCCAATTCGATGGCGAGTACTTTGCCGCTCATCTTCCCGACGCTGGACCAGGGCCGAAGCAGGGCTATTTCCCAGATCCTGAACAACTACTGCTTCAACCACGAAGTCTACGATCTGCTGGTCATTGTCGATGCGAACGGGCGCATCATCAGCACCAATTCGCTCGACAGGAACACGCTGCCGCTCCCGGCGGGTGAATTGAACAAGATCCTGGGAACCAGCATTCGCGACTACCCGCAGGAATACGGTATCTTTCGCGACTCGATGCGCGGGTACTCATCGCGCTGCGACTGGTACCAGTCCAAGCTGGTTCACCGCCTCTATGACTATCGCAACGAGGACGGCAGCCACCTCTACAACCTGGCGCTCTCCGAACCGCTCCGCGATCCGCGCACGAGCGAGATACTCGGCGTCTGGATAAGCATCATCAACTGGTTCTATTTTCAGAACATACTCGACAATGTCGAAAGCGATCTGGCGAATTCCGATCTCAAGAGCGGGTACGCCTTCATGCTGGCCAGTGACGGGGACACCACGATCGGCCACAAGTACCGGAAGAATCGCGCGAACGAGTACGGGCTGCCGCCGCATGCCGAGCGAGACCTGGATCTGTACGGAAGCCGGATCGTAAAGGACCATGGCCTGAGGGCGCTGCACGAGGCTATCCTGCGGCATCAGCGCAGTGTCGCCTATGATTTCCCGAAGGGAACCGCCAAGATCACAGGCATAGCGCCGATCGGGGACACCTCCTTCGGCTGGATTGTCGGAGTCGGGGTGGACAGCAGCGACATTTTCCGGCCCATCTACGCCGTCGGCTGGTGGCTCGCTGCCGTCACTCTCGCCCTGTCTGCGCTGGTCGTTGCCTTCACCTACATCATTGCCCGTGGAATTACGGTCCCGTTGAACAACCTCATCGGGACGGCGCAGACGATAGCCAAGGGTAATTTCAACGAACGGGTTCGTGTCCGTTCTGCCGACGAAGTGGGGATCCTGGGTTCGACCTTCAATGACATGGCGCGCGCACTGGCCGCACGCGAGGAGCAACTCCAGGACTTGAACAAGAATCTCGAGAACATGGTGCGTGAGCGCACGCTCGAGCTGGAGAAGTCAAACGAAGCGCTCAAGAACGCATATCTCGATCTCCAGAACACCCAGGAGCAGCTGATTCAGACCGAGAAGATGGCCTCCCTCGGGCAGCTCGTCGCGGGCATCGCCCACGAGATCAAGAACCCGCTGAACTTCATATATGGGAATACCGGATTCCTCGCCGATTACACCGGCAAGCTGCAGGGGTTGCTGGCCGCTTTCGAATCGCTGCCGAGCCTTTCAGCCGGTGACCGAGAAACGATCTCCCGGCTCAAGGAAGAGATCCGTTATTCGTTCATCAAGGATGACCTCCGGACTCTCATCGACAACTTCACCGAGGGCGCCCGCCGCATCAACAATATCGTGTCGGACCTGCGTTCTTTCTCGCGCATGGACAGCGACACGCTATCCGAGATCGACATTCACGGCGCGCTCGAGATATCACTGAACCTCCTGACCAATCAGTACAAGAACCGGGTTGAGATCCATCGGGAGTACGGCGACATCCCGAAGATCCAGGGATACTCGGGCAAACTGAACCAGGTTCTGATGAACCTGCTATTGAACGCCTTCCAGGCCATTCACGACCGGGGCGATGTCTGGATCAGGACCCGCTCGCTCGACGGCACGGTGGAGGTGGAGATACAGGACAACGGTGTCGGGATCCCGAAAGAGCATCTCAAGCGCGTCTTCGAACCTTTCTTTACGACCAAGCCCGTCGGGCAGGGCACCGGCCTGGGCCTGAGCATCAGCTACGGGATCATCGAGCAGCATGGGGGCAGGATCCATGTCGCGAGTGCGCCGAAGAAGGGGAGCACCTTCACGATCCGGCTGCCCGTGGTCCAGGAAGGGGCTTCCGGATGAAGCAGAAGTATTCGCTGCTCCTCGTGGATGATGAAGAGGCCAACCTCCAGAAACTGCGGCGGACGTTTACGGACAAGTACGAAGTCTTCCCGGCCCAGTCCGGGGAGGAAGCTCTGCAGATCCTTCGATCGACCCCGATCGATGCCGTGATCACCGACCAGAAGATGCCCAACATGACCGGCATCGAATTCCTGGAGGCTTCCCAGAAGGACTACCCGAACCTTGTCAGG
>JAFNAH010000073.1 GCA_017860075.1 Acidobacteriota bacterium
GAATGATCAAAGAGGATCTCGAGCGGAAGAACGACGACGAGGCCCTGGCGCACAAGGCCCTGGCCGAGGGCGACGGCATGGCGGTCATGCTCGATTACCTCCTCCAGCCCGCGGGCAAGACCTTCGTGGAATTGCCCGACCTGGTGTTCGTGATGCGCTCGCAGCTCACCCTCATGGAATCGCAGTTCGCCGTATTCCGCGAGGCTCCGGTGTATCTCAAAGAGAACCTGCTGTTCCCATACGGCTATGGGGCGGCGTTCCTGCAGAAGGCCCGGGCGAACGGGCAGCCGTGGTCCTCGGTGGACAAGATCTACTCCGATCTGCCCGAATCGACGGAGCAGATCATGCACCCTGACAAGTACTTTGTTTCGCGCGACAAGCCGAAGCAGTTCACGGTGGGGGAGTTGATCGGCTCATTCGGGGACCGCTGGCGTGAGGGCTACAGCGCCGTGCTGGGCGAGTTCTCCACGTTCCTGCTGCTCAAGCTCCACCTGCCGGAAGAACGGGCCAGGAAGGCTGCGGAAGGCTGGGGCGGAGACCGGGTGGTCCTGGTCGATGAAGCGCAGGGACAGGGAAGTTTCGTCCTGCTGGACAGCATCTGGGACACTGATCAGGACGCCGAAGAGTTCCGGCAGGCACTCGAGGAGTGGCTGCCTGGCCGGCTGCCCAATGCCAGCAAGTCCGACCAATCGGGAAGCGGATCCACCTATGTCGAGGGAGATCTTCTCAGCTTTGCCCAACGTCGAGGCCTGAAGGTCCGGCTGGTACTTAAAATCCCGCGGGAGACAGTCTCCCGACTGGGTCCGTAGGGCCGATCATGCCCGCAAAGCACTCCGGGCCAGGACTGCCCTCGGGGTCGGAATCAGACGGCACCTGGATCAGCATCACTCCTGGATAAACCTGGACGTGGACTTGGACGTGCTGAAGCAGGATCACACGCGGAAAAGCTGCAATTACCTTGAAGAGAATCGTCCAGGTCCAAGTCGACGTCCAGCCCAGGTCCACGTCCAAGTCCAGGCCTGCGACTACTCGTATCTGATCGGCGTTCGATCCCGGTCTCGACACCGAGGGCCGTCTGGAGCTCCGCAATGGCGCCTTACATACGGACGACTTCCGTGCCCGAAATCCGGTCGTGGAGACACAGGCTCTTTCGATCGAACACGGCCCAGATCAGGCCCAATCCCAGAGCAAGAAGAGAAATGACGAAGGCCACCGTCCTGGCGATGACCTGGCCGATGCTCGGTCGTTCTCCTCTGGACCGCACCACTTTCAGGTCAGTGACCATCATCCCCATGGTCTGATTTGCGGTGCCCAGCATGAATATCGAATAGAGCAGGAAGATGGCCAGGAGCAACTGCGCGTAATGAAAGAGGCTGATGTCGTCCAGAACCTCGATTCCCGAGATGAAATCGGCGGCGAGGATAAACGCCCCGGCGCAGAGCACCACGATCAGAAGGTCCACCAGTCCCGACAGCGTGCGCGACAGCAGGATCAACTTTCCTTCCCCGGGATGTTCCTGGACAGTCGCAGGAGGCGCCTTCTGCGGCTCGGCATCGGGCGGGGCGGACTTGCGCGTCATGATGCTGTCGATCAGGTCCTGGATGTTGGCCTGCTTTGGCGATGCGGCACTCGCCGGCCGGACTAAAGGTTCCGCGGGGGGCTCAGGGTTCACGGTTTCACCAGGGGACGGCTCCGAGCGGGCAGCAGGAGGCTGGACATCCGGCTCGGGTGAAGGTTTTGATTCGGCTTGGGTCAGCGTGACGGCAGGGACGGGTCTGGGCCGGCTCGGACGCCTCCGCGGCGGTTCCGGGGCCGACGCCTGGGACTCTGTCTGCGGCGGGGGATTTGCCTGAGTTCTTTCCTTTGGTATGGGGAGCGGCGGCAGGTCTTCGCTGAGGCCGGACGGGTGGTCACCGGTCTCGCGCTTGCGCTTGATCTCCTGCAGCCTGCGGGAGAGCTCCTGTCTCCAGGCGGGCAGCTCCGCTTCCCGTTCGCCGGAAGGGCCGGTATAGTCCATCGGGATCAACCCGACATGCCCGGAGTCTCCCTCTGACTGCCGTGCATCTTCCAGCTCCGGAGGTCCTGATGCGACCGCAAACCCGCACTCCGGGCAGATCCCCGAATCGTTGACCTCGCCTTTGCCGCATTTCGGGCAGAACATAACGTACGCCCTCTCCAAAACATTCCGCTGGCAACGAGGCTCCGGAGCACGGAGGGCAGCGGATGGCACGAGTATAGCATACGAAATCGTGCCCGCGGTGCTGGTATACTGGCGGCGTGCACAGTATGTCCGGGCTTGCGTCCAAGCGCATCCTGATCCTCGGCCTGATGGGGGTCGCCGCGGTCGGTGTCTACCTGACCGCCAAGCTCTATGCGGGTTCGATCGTGGCCTATGTCGTCGAGGAGACGCTGATTCAGAAGGCGCCGCCCGGGGTGGATCCCCGCCTCCTCCGGACCCGGCTCGAGAGTCGACTGGCCGCCTGCCCCGACAGGACTGCGCGGCTCCGGCGACTCATGGAGATTGCGCAGACGCTCGAGAGGACCCAGAGGCTTACTCCCGGCCAGCTGGAAAACGTGCTGAAGGGCTGCCCGGGTAGTCCAGCAGAGGTTGAACCCTGAAAAACCGGAACCTTCCTGGTTTTCAGGTGTCTAATTAAACAGGGAAATGTTTTGTGGGAATGCGGAGCCTCTCGCCACGATCTCCACTGAGGGGTGTCATGGGTTCCGAAGAGCTGGCCCTGGCCGAGTTTGAGCAAGAAGGAGAAATTGCGGAGCCGGCGGGCGGACGGGAGACGAACGCTGCCGAGGCCGGCCTCGGTTTCGACGCTCTGTTTGACCGCTATCACTCACTGGTCTTCCACCTGGCATACCGGGTGCTCGGCGACCGTGAAGAGGCGCTGGACGTCTGCCAGGAAGTCTTCCTCACCGTCTATCGCAAGCTGTCGCGGTTCCGTGGCGAATCTTCTCTGAAGACTTGGATTTACCGGATCGCGGTCAATCGTGCCGCCAATCGTTGTCGGTGGTGGAACCGGCTTCGCCGGCGCGGCACGGTTTCGCTGGAGGAGCATCTGGGCTATGAGGGCCGGGGAGGATTGGCGGAGAGCCTGGAGTCCTGCGAGACATCCCCGGAGGAATCGCTCCTGAAACGTGAGGAACGCGATCAGCTGGAACGTTCACTCGCGAAGCTGCCAATCAAACAGCGAATCGCGATCGTTCTCAGGGACATCGAGGGGCTACCGTACGACGAGATTTCGGTCCTTCTCGAGATATCTCCCGGCACGGTGAAATCGCGCATAGCTCGGGGACGGGAAGAGCTCAAACGTCGTCTCAACGGGACGTTGGGGAATTCCTCCGCAGTTGCGGGAGGTGACAGATGAACTGCCGGAAGGTTATCAGCAGGCTGTCGTTGCTGCTCGACGACATGCTTGACGGCGAGCAGAGCCGGGAGACTCTCCGGCACCTCGACGGATGCCGGGAATGCCGGCGGGAATGGGAGCGCCTCGTTGAGCTGCAGAGGAAGCTCGGGTCGCTCGGCCGGGCGGTTGCGCCCGACTACCTTCATCACATGGTGATGACGCGCATCGAAGCCGAACGACAGTGCACCTGGCAGGCCAGCCTCAAGTCGGCGGTCGAGTACCGATGGTCCCGGATTCGCAGCACCGAAGGCCTGTGGTACCTCACCCGCCTCGCCGGCGCGGCCGCGACCTGCCTCTTCTTCCTGCTCATATCCGCTGCGATGAACCCGGCGTACTTCAATATCCCGGCGCCGGCTGACAGGGGGGCCCTGTCCCCGGAAGCTCGTTACCAGCTCGTTACCGGAGTGTTGAAGAATCTCGGGATGACGCCTGTCGAGGCTCAGAAGAAGCCGATCGGCAGGAGCGATCCGATGATCCACGACCTGTACCTGCTGAACTTCGGGCAGAGTGCGTCGCGCGCAGGCAGCGACGACAGTTTCTCCGTGGTCACGGTCATCGACAGGAGAGGGACCGTGAAGATTTCCAACGTCCTCGAGTACCCCTCGGACAAGTCCCTGCTCACGGACTTCAACGCGATGATAACGTCGGCCCGCTGCAGGCCGGCGAGCCAGAATGGCCGGGCGGTGGATTCCCACCTCGTCATGAACTTCAGCAAGATCTCCGTCTACGATTAGAGGAGAGTGGGCGCGCTTCGCCGGTCGTCCATTCCTTTCCGGCAAACCCCCACCGATGACTGAAGCCATAAATATTCCTGACCCTGCTCCCCTTGTTACAGAGCGGTCCTGGCTATAGAATTCACAAGAACGTCGGGATAGGTACTTTTGCGGGCGCGAATAGGTGTTTCTCTGGATTGTTACGCGCTGATTTGTCGGGCTATAAACAGCCCGCCGTGACGGTTGGGGTTGTCTGAAGGGCGGTCTCCGTCCCGGTTATTGGTGCACCTTCAGCAGGGACGCAATCATGCATCGAGTCATCCTGGCCGACGACAATGCGACGTTGCGGCAAAACCTGAGGCTGATGTTGGCCGGGCGGGATGATCTAGCCGTCTCCGGCGAGGCCGAAAACGGTCTCGAGCTGCTGCATCTCCTCACCAGGATGCCGATGCCCGATGTCGCGATTGTCGACCTTCGCATGCCGCGGCTCGGCGGCATCGATGCGATTCGGGAAATACGAAAGGCAAATTCGGACGTCAGGCTTCTCGTCCTCACGATGCATAGAGAGGAAGGGTTCCTGTGCGAGGCGTTCATGGCCGGTGCCGACGGGTACCTTCTCAAGGAGGACATGGCCAGGGAACTGCTGCCGGCGCTGGACGCGTTGCTCGCAGGAAGGTGCTACGTATCGCAGGGCTTCGCCAGGGAGGCTCCGGATACGTGGCTCAACGTGTTCATCGCTAGGAAGGCATGCGCCGCCCCGCAATCGCTCTCGGCCGACGATATGGAGTTCGTGGAATTCCTTGGGCGAGGTGAATCCAGTTCCGACATCGCGTGCAGGATGTCCCTCTCAGAGCGGGCCGTAACCTCTCATCGGGCACGGATAATGAACAAGCTGGATCTGAAAGGGAGCAGGCGGTCTTAGGGGCTGCAGGCAATCCCCGCGCGGCGCCACTCAGGGAGCCTATTTGACGTAACCCCTTTTGATGGCATACTTTGTCAGCTCAGCCGTGCCTTTGAGCCTCAGTTTTTCCATGATCCTGGCGCGATGATGGTCCACTGTCCGGGCGCTGATGAAGAGCAGTTCGGCAATTTCCCTGTTGGATCTTCCTTCGGCAATCAGCTTCAGCACTTCGATCTCCCGCGCGGTGAGTACGTCCATGTCGGGAATGCCGCGGTTCTCGCGGAATATCCTGACCCAGGCGTCTTTCAGTTCCACGCCGAGCAGTTCTGAAACGAATATTTCTCCCTTGCGGATACTTTCCAGAGCGGCAAACAGTGCCTTCGCGACATCTTCTTTCAGGAGGTAGCCGTTTGCGCCGGCGACAAACGCCTGCCGCAGGGAATCCTCATCCTTGTGCATCGTGAGCACGAGCACCTTCGTTTCCGGGCTGATGCTCTTGATGTCCCGGATCGCCTCTATGCCGCGGAGTTTCGGCATCGAGATGTCGAGAATGATCGCGTCCGGGGGAGTGCCGCGTTTGAGCATTGCGAGGAGTTCCAACCCGTCGCTCGCCTCACCGGCGATCTCGTATTCGGGGCGTTGCGCCAGAACCAGCTTGATTCCCTCGCGGACCATGGCGTGGTCGTCAGCCAGGTAAATGCGGTAGCTCACTGCCGGGCTCCTTCGGGCGGGTTGACGGGAATCGCAAAACTCAGCCGCGTGCCGGCCCCCTTGCGGCTCCGGACTTCGAGCAGGCCGCCCAGCGTCCGCACGCGTTCTCTCATGATTGCCAGACCCAAACCCCGGCCCGGGCCTACTCGTCCGGACTCTGCCTCTTCGGTATCCATCCCCCTTCCGTTGTCCTGCAGGTCGAAGTGGATGTGACCGTCTCTCCTCTTGCCCGAGATTATCACTTCGGTTGCCCCCGAGTGTTTGATGATGTTGTTCAGCATCTCCTGGAACACCCGGTACAAAAGGAGGCGCGGCTGAGAACCAAGCAGATCGTCAACCTCCTCCAGTTCGGCCTTGATCTGGATGTTGGTCGCCTTCATCGAGTCGCTGACGAGCCGGTGGAGAGCGGCGGTGATTCCGAGATTCTCGAGGCTTGAAGGGCACAGATCGCGGGAGAGGCGGCGCATATCCTCGATCACCTGGTCCACGTATGTGTCGGCGTTTCGGCAATGGTCCCTGATGATCTGCTCATCGGGCGGCAGCTTCATCTCGATGAGGCCTATCCGCAGTTTGATGAGAGTCAAAGCCTGTCCGAGCTCGTCGTGGAGTTCGTGCGAGATGCGCATGCGCTCCGTTTCCTGTGCGGTCAGGAGTTCGCTCGAGAGCCGCTGGAGCTCCTGCTGGTATTGCTTCAAAGCCTCCTCGGCCATCTTCTTTTCGACAATGACGTTGACGCTCGTGAGGAACCCGTTCAGCTGGTCGGCGTCATCCTGTGTGTACTCCTGCTCTTTGTTGGCGACCGCGGCGAGCAGAACGGTGCGGCCGTTACTTCGAATCGGGACCAGCAGGACACGCTTGAGCTCGATGTGCCCTTCAGGGATGCCCTTCTTCCCGGAATGTTCTGCCGAATAGTCGTTGACAATCAGGGGCCGGCCGGACCGGACCGCTTCCCCGAGCAATCCGGCGGTCGCGACCGCATACTCCATGGTCGTGCCTGACATGCGACACTCCCCCAGGGTCTGCTGTGACCAGGAGTGGATTGTGACGACGGACTCATCGGCGTTGGGGAA
>JAFNAH010000556.1 GCA_017860075.1 Acidobacteriota bacterium
CCTCAAAAGGCCTGCGCCGCCCCCTATTGAGTTTGGGCTGACCTCGATCTAGTCAGCAGGGAATTCTCCTTTGACCGTCGTGTTCAGCTGGTTTGAGCATATGTACTTCTGCGGTCCCGGATTGAATGCTTCTCCCAGGTAGAGGTTCCCCTGCGCGTCCGCGCAGATGCCATGGAGCATGTTCAGCTTCCCGGGCACGTGGCGATCGCTGCGGGGACAGGGGGGAAACGCCCATATTTGAAGGATCCTGCCTTCAGGATTGAATTTCACGGCAATCTGATCCTGCTGAAGTCTGCCGCCGGTTATTTCGGTATAGCGATCGAGCCGGATCGGGGTGCAGCCGCAGGTCCAGATCGCGTTGTCTGTCGTGGGCACCAGGGGCCAGGGAATCATCAAGTCGCGCCAGATGTCCAGCAGTCTGCCGTTAAAATCGTACACCTTGATCCGGATATTTCCCCGATCCACGACGTAGAGGTGTTCACCGATGTGGCAGATCGCATGCGGATCAATAAAGTCCTCCGGGCCGACGCCGTTCTTCCCCCACGCTCTGATGAATCGTCCTTCATGCGAGAAGTGAACCACGCGACGGTTGCCGTAACCGTCGGACACGAACACGCCTGCAGGGGTGACCGTCATGTCGGTCGGCCGGTTCATGTGAGTTTGGTCCTCGCCCGGCGTGTCGAGCGTGCCTATCGTAAGGAGAACGTTGCCGTCCCGGTCGCACTTTTGAATCACGTGGCGGTTCGTGTTGGCGACCCAGATATTTCCGGCGGCATCGAATCGGAACAGATGAAGATTGTAGGGCCCCTTCTGCCTGCTTTGGAACAGCGCAGGTCCCTTTTCGGAGAAGAGTTCCGGGCTGTCCCAAGCCCGGACGAAGTTACCCGCGGGGTCAAAGATCAGCATGGCGGGAAAGGCGCGGTTCGATACCCAAACCTGTTGTCCGTCGTCGACCATTACAGCGGGATTGCCTGCCCAGGTGCCGAGTGATTCCGGCTTCCGGGGCCAGGCCGGATCGAGTTCGTATCTGGTTACAGGCGAAATTGCTGACGAAGAGGATGGCTCTGTCTGTCTTTGGGTCATATCGAATCTGCCGGGAGCAAGAGTGGAAGCCAGTGAGAACCCGGCGAGTTTCCGCCCGGTTTCATGGAGAAACGCCCGCCGCGGGTATCTGCCTTCTTCCTCTCCCACGCGCACTTCCTTTCCGGGCCGCAGCCCGAACATTTTGAGCAGGGATCATATCCTGCCAATCCGGGCCATGGTTGCACAAGTGCAGGGAAAAAGTCGACGCTCAACGCAATGAACGGTTCGACATCAGGTGTCCTGGATTCGAAGCAATATAGGTTTAAGGGCAAATCAGCGATTGACTGCGCAGCGACGTCATGGCAAAAGGGCTCGAGCAGACGCCGAATGAAAGGAGCGCATCACAAATGACCCGCATGACACGCCGTTCATGGATCAAGAGCAATGTTGCGATTGCCGCTGCCGCGAGCACGGCCTCATCCCTGCCCAGGATGGCCAAACCATGACGCCGGTCCCCGCCGACAATATAAGGCGGGGCTCGCCCGGCCGTGACCAGGAACTGAGAAACTGGATCGCCTTCGTCGAAGCCATGGGTAAGGTAGGGATCCCGGTCCTGTGCTACAACCTGGGTCAGGGAGGAAGGCGAACGAGCAACAAGGTTGTTCTGCGCGGCGGAGCCGTCACAACCGAGCATGACTATGAAGCATCCAAGAAGCTCCCACCCGCAAAGGAGATCTATACTGAGGACCAGCTGTGGGAAGCCCTGACGTGGCTGATAGAGCGCATCATTCCGGTATGTGAGAAAGCGAATGTCAAAATGGGGTATCACCCCAACGATCCCGCCGTGTCTCCGTATCTCGGTTCTGCCCAGATCATGATCAACCCTGCAGCCTACCGCCGTCTCTTCTCCATCGCCGACAGCCCTTACAACGGCGTCTCATTCTGCCAGGGGAACTTCAGGTCGATGAAATACGCGCCGGGCGAGAGCATCTATTCGGTGGCTACCGAATTCGCTGAGAGGCGCAAGATTCAATTCGTTCACTTCCGCGATGTCGAGGGCACGGCGGATACGCGCTACCACGAGACATTCCATGACAGCGGCCCGACGGATATGGCCAGGATGCTCCAGTGCTACGCCAGGGGAGGATTCGTCGGCCCCTTGCGTACAGACCACGCGCCGGCGATGGAGGGCGAGGATTCACAGAGGAGACCCGGCTATGCCATGCTGGGACACATCTTTGCTCTCGGGTACACCATAGGCATGATGCAGGCACTGAATATAGCCTATGAGTAGACTCGTGCGGACGAGGCAGCCTATCGTGATGCCTTCGTCACGATGCTTGACTACTACATCGCGCTTGCGGAGAAGACCGCCGGCGAGCCGCCGCAATGGCAGAGCCGGTGGAGCTGTGACGGGAGTTACTGGTTGTGGACCTACGAGCGCGAGCGTGGGGTGGAATCTTTCAACCGTCTGATTGCACAGCTCCGCCGCGGGCATATCAGCGCTCCGCTGAACGCGCTCGTGTCCTGTTACGGCGGGCAGCCGGCGGAGGCGGTGCTGCGCGGCATGTATTACGCCGGACGGTTGGAGCGGCGATACGGGCTGCGCTTCCGGCAGGCGGTGGCGATGGAAAACCAGACGCTGCCTCTCGGCCTTGCGTCGCTCTGGGCGGGATCGGGCGCGCGCTGGAGCTGGCACGGTGTATGCGCGTGCGCGTCGAAGATGCCCTCGGCGACGGAACCGCGCGATCACGAGATCTACTGGCTGACCGGCCTCGACGGCCAGCGCGTGCTGATGAAATGGCATTCGCTCAACAACCACCCCCGCCAGGGTCATGCAAACGAGAGCATCGGCGGTTATGCGGAAGCCCGCTACCCGGCGGACGTGGTCGAATTTCTCGACAAAGACGAGGACTTCAACCGCCGCTACAGCGACCCGGCGACGGGAAGGGCCTACGAGATCAGCAGTGCATTCGGCAAGGGCTGGGACGACCTGCAGACACTGACCGACGAGTTTCCGCGCATCGCACGTGCGCTCAGCAACGATCGCCGCCGGATCATCGTTTCGAACATGGAGGATTTCTTCGCCGATTTCGAAGCGCGCTACGGCCCAACCCTGCCGACCGAGAGCGTCGCCCGGGGCAACGAGTGGGATATGTACTCCGCCTCGATGGCCGAGTTGTCGGCGACCGTGAGGCGCAGCGTGGAGAAGCTGCGCGCAGCCGAGGCCCTGGCGACGCTGGTGAGCCTGCAGCGGCCGGCTTTCCTCGATGGACGAGCGGCTGCGCGCGATCTGGCCTTCATGAACCTCGGCCTCTACTGGGAGCACGATTGGACTGCGGACGGTCCGGTCAAACGCGAGGTACGCGCCGCGTGGCAGCGGCGTCTCGCGAAGGAAGTCGCGAACTACGTGGACGCGCTGCACAGTGACGCAGCCGCCGCTCTGGGCTCACTCATCCCGATGAACAGCCGGCAGACGCGCTTCTACGTTTTCAATCCGCTGGGCTGGATACGCACAGACGCCGTGGACCTCCCCTACGATGGCCCGTGGCCCGCCCACGTGGTCGATGCGACGACGGGGAAGGAAGTTCCGTCACAGGCCGTCAGGCTCGACGGAACGCCGCGCCTGCGCATCCTCGCGCCTGGTGTGCCGGCCATCGGCTACAAGGTCTTTGAAGTCCGCCCCGGACCGGGTGCGTCCTTCCCCGATGCTGCTACCGTGCAGGGTGCCACGCTGGAGAATGAATTCTATCGCGTGACCCTCGCGGGCCGGGGTGCGCTCACCAGCCTGTGGGACAAAACGCGCCGCAACCGTGAGTATGTTCGCGGCAGCGTGAACGACCTCGGAGGCACCGGGGGAACAGTGATGCTGGAACAGGCGGGGCCGGTATCGGTCACGCTGCGGGCCACGGGGGCCGGCCCGCCTGCCCGCACGGTGCGGGTGACGCTGGTGCGCAACTCGCACCGCATCGAACTGCAGAACGAGATCAACGCGAATTTCGCCGACGTGCTCGCGTGGGCGTTCCATTTCAATTTCGCCGATCCGGTTGTGCATCACGAAGAGGTCGGTGCCGTATTGCGGGCACGCCTTTCCTCAGACGGCGGGCACTACGCCCCGCGCCAGGCGCGATACGACTGGCTGACACTCAATCACTTCGTCGACATGACCGGCGAGGGCGCCATCGGCGTCACGCTCTCCAGCGCGGACTGTGCGTTCTTCAGGCCCGGCCAAAGCAGGGACGAACAACTCGACATCCACACGCCCAGCCTGACCGTCCTGGCCGGCGGCCAGGTGGATGGGCCCGGCCTCGGCATAACGGCGCAGGGCGGAGACAGCTATTTTCTTCAACGATTCGCACTGATGACGCACGCCGCCTACGATCAGACCACCGCGATGAAGTTCGCACTCGAGCATCAGAATCCGCTCGTCGCCGCACGCGTCACCGGCGGCGTTAGAGCGGCTTATCCTGCGGATTCACTCTCGCTGCTGACGGTCTCGAACGGCGATGTGCTGCTCTGGGCTCTCAAGCCCGCAGAGGAAGGCATCGGGCAGGGTATTGTTGCCCGGGTCTGGAACCAGGC
>JAFNAH010000557.1 GCA_017860075.1 Acidobacteriota bacterium
TACTTTCTCAAGTTGATCGATTTCTGCGCCGATCTCGGGGGTGGCGTCATGGTGCTCGGGTCCCCCAAACAGCGGGCTTCGCAGGGCAACACCAAAACGGAGGCAATAAGAAACCTCCGGGAAGGACTGGCACGCGTTGCGCCTCATGCCGCGGAGAGGGGATGCGTAATCGCGATCGAAGACCTTCCGGGCAAAGACACGGATGTCGTCAACACGCTGCAGGAAGCCGTCGAAATCGTGAGGGATCTACGCTCGCCGGCCATTCAGACAATGTTCGACTTCCACAACACGACTGACGAACACGAGCCCCTGGACACGTTGGTAAGGCGCTACTTCAAGTACATCCGCCACGTCCATATCAACGAAATGGACGGGCGCCATCCCGGCACCGGCAACATGGATTTCCTTCCGGTCTTCAAGGTTCTTGCAGAACTGAAATACAGAGGCTGGGTTTCGCTCGAGGTATTTGATTTCAAGCCCGGCCCGGAGCAGATACTCCGCGAGACCATGGCCTACATTGGAAACCTGGAAAAGGCGCTGGGCTCTGTGTCAAGCTGAGAGCTTCTGACGGGAATGGCACATTCCTCGCGTCCGGAAGGGACCGTACGTGCCAGAATGGCCCGGGCCTGTCATTCCTCTTGACTTGGTTTGGCGGCTGGCCGATCTTTGGTTGCTATGAATCAGCGGATCCGCGAGAGTGTCGAACAGAGCGTTGCCCTCAAGCTCTCGCCGCGCTCGCGCGTGAAATCACGAAAGCGCTCGAAGGCGGGGGCAAGGTGCTGCTCTTCGGCAACGGCGGAAGTGCGGCGGATGCACAGCACATAGCGGCCGAACTGGTCGGCAGGTTCCGACACGAACGCCGGGCACTCGCCGCGATCGCACTCACCACGGACACGTCGATCCTGACGGGTGTGGCCAACGACTACGGCTACGAGCAGGTCTTCGCAAGGCAGGTACGCGCCCTGGGGCGTCCCGGTGATATCGCCATCGGTATTTCAACCAGCGGAAATTCGCCCAGCGTGCTGGAAGGCGTAGCGGCTGCACGCGAGCTGGGGCTGTTGACAGCTGCCCTGACGGGACGTGACGGGGGAAGACTCGGCACAGCGGTTCATTTTCACCTCAATGTGCCCCACGAACTCACAGACCGGGTGCAGGAAGTGCACATCATGATCGGTCACATCCTGTGCCAGCTTGTCGAGGAATCACTGAAAGGACCCTGAACCGGAATGTCCAGGTATCGCGTACAGCCGTTTGATACGAGCCGGACGCACACCTACCCGCTCTCCAGCCGGCCGAGCAAGGTCAGCGTGGAGTCCTTCGGCCGCCCGCACAAGCGTGGTGGGACTGTCGCGGAATTCCTGAGCGGGCTCCCGCAATTCCTTGGAGCCCGGAACCTGCGCGATCTCGCCCTCGCGATCGGCAAGGCTCGCGCGGAAGGGAAACCGGTATTGTGGGGGCTCGGTGCGCACGTAATCAAGACCGGGCTTTCACCGATCCTGATTGATTTGATGGACCGGGGATTCGTCGCAGGAATCGCGCTGAATGGGGCCGGCGTGATTCATGACTTCGAGATCGCGACGGCCGGCTCCACGAGCGAGGATGTTGAAAGCCAGCTCGAACGCGGGGATTTCGGGATGGCGGAGGAGACGGGGCTGTGGATCAACTCCGCGATCAGCGAAGGAACGGCCGCCGGGCTCGGCATCGGGGAATCGCTCGGCCGTTACCTTGCGCAGGTCCGGCCGCCCTTCGGAGATTGCAGCCTGCTCCTCCAGTCCTATCTGCGCAGTATCCCGGCGACGGTGCACGTGACGATCGGGGCCGACATCATCCATAACCACCCCGCCTGCTCGCCTGGCGACACTGGAGAGGCGTCGCACCGCGACTTTCGCCTCTTCGCCTCCCTGGTCGCGGGACTGGATGGCGGCGGCGTATACCTGAATTGCGGATCCGCCGTAACCCTGCCCGAGGTATTCCTGAAATGCGTGACCCTGGTGCGCAACAGCGGGCAGCCCCTCCGGGATTTCACAACCGCCAATCTCGATTTCATACAGCATTACCGGCCGAACGAAAATGTGATCAAGCGGCCCGTGAAGACGGGCGGGCGGGGAATTGCCATCACCGGGCACCACGAGATCCTCGTGCCCCTGCTCGCCGCCTGGCTGATTGAGATTTCGGTGGAGTCCGGCAACTCCGCCGAATGAGGATGGGAACCCGTTGCACCTGAATTGCCGGTGTCGGTGATCGCCTGGTGCCTTTCCGGTCCCCGGAAGCGATCAATTCTTCGTCATCAGCGTCGCTTGTTGCATGAACGCGATGAACTTGTCGTCCCGCCTGATCTTGTCGAAGTCGGGTTCCTTGCGGATGGCGTCAATATCAGTGAATCCCGCACCGAGTGCCTGTTTGAGGCTCTCGACCGCGCGATCGACGTCCCCCATCGAGGCATAGACGCGGGCCATAAAGTAGTTCTTCTCATTTGAGCTGCCCCTCGACGGGGCCTGTGCGAGGGCCATGCCTTCCCCGCGTCCGCCGATGCCCGGATCCAGCATCAGCCCCTTGCGAAGCTCAGCCATTCCTTTCTGGTACTTGCCCTTCTCAAAATAGAGCGTGCCCAGGTTGATGTGAAACGACGCCACGTCTTCCTGCAGGGCGATTGCTTTCTTGAAGAATTTCTCTGCCCGCGATTTGTCATCTGCGGCGAAATAGACGGTGCCCAGGTTGTTGTAGGCGTAAGCGAACTTCGGGTTGAGGGCGATGGCGCGCTCGAAGGCCGGGCCTGCATCGCTGTAATACTTGAGTTGGGAATATGCGATGCCGAGCTTATTCAGGATGGCGTGGCTGTTCGGGTTCAGCCTGGACGCCTCAAGGAACTTGATCAAGGCCGCGTAGTAATCCCTGCGCGCGAAAGCAAGATCGCCTTCCTGGCTCACCTCGTTTGCCCGCAGGATGTTCTCGGCGGGCACTTCCACCCGCACGACCCTTTGCTGCGGGCAGCCAGTGAGGAAGATCGAGAAGAGGAGGGGGACCACGAGCGGGGCAGGGATATTTCCTGTGCCGGGGCGGCGTTGCGGGATTCCCCGGCGACCATGGTTCTTTCCGTCACGATCAAGTCCACCGGGACGCTGTAACTTACCGTGATAAGGATCTGCCCGGCGAAGCGTTCCAGCTTCACATTCTCCCGTTTCAGGCGGATTTCGTTTCTGCGTGCCAGGTCGAGAACGTTCTTGACTATCGATTCATCGCTCAGAAAATTCGCACCCGCACGGCTCGCCTCGGTCCGCAGGTCCGCTTCAAGG
The DNA here is from genome assembly GCA_017860075.1 of Acidobacteriota bacterium. GTDB lineage: Bacteria > Acidobacteriota > UBA6911 > UBA6911 > UBA6911 > JACADW01. Next base: position 3,294 of record JAFNAH010000557.1, read on the forward strand.
CTCTTGTTGGCGTAATATGCAGGCCCGATGCGGGCCGCCAGGAAGATGACGATTGCTGCGACCATGAGGAACAGCAGGCAGCCGACTGCACCCTTGCCCTCCTGATTCCGCACGCTTTGCCGGGACGATGCTCTCTTGATGACTTCCATGGCTCTCTCTATCCAGGGTACCCCCGCATAACTAATCGGCCGGACAGGCGGATTGCGTTACCGGGTAGCGTGTGCGTTCGGTTTGGAGTTGTGCACGTGCGACATCCTGGACGTGCGGTGCAGCCAATGCGACGTGCTTGTCAAGATCCCGGCGAGAAGCGCAGGAGCCGCGTCTCACTCCACCTTGAGAACGGCGAGGAAGGCCTCCTGGGGTATTTCGACCTTGCCCAGGCGTTTCATGCGCTTCTTGCCCTCCTTCTGCTTCTCGAGCAGTTTGCGTTTGCGCGTGATGTCGCCGCCGTAGCATTTCGCCAGCACGTTCTTGCGCATGGCACGGACCACTTCCCGGGCGATGATCTTGCTGCCGATGGCCGCCTGAATGATCACTTCGAACATCTGCCTGGGGATCAATTCCTTCATTTTCAGCGCGAGGGCGCGCCCCCTTTGTGTCGCGGTGTCCTGGTGGACGATGAGCGACAGCGCGTCCACCGGCTCCCCTCCCACCAGGATGTCCAGCTTCACGAGCCTGGATTCCTTGTAGCCGGATAGGTGGTAGTCCAGGGAAGCATAGCCGCGAGAGGCCGATTTCAGGCGATCGTAGAAGTCCAGAACGATTTCGTTCAGCGGCAGCTCGTACGTGATCAGGACACGATTGGTGGAGACGTATTCGAAGCCTTTCTGGATTCCCCTCTTTTCCTCCGCCAGTTTGAGTATGGGCCCGACGAACTCGTCGTTGGTCAGAATCATCGCGGTGATCAGCGGTTCTTCGAACTTCACGATGTCACCGACAGGCGGCAGCTTGGACGGGTTGTGGATCTCGAGGACTTCGCCCCCCCGTGTCGTGATCCGGTAGCGGACGCCGGGGGCAGTCGTGATGAGCGAGAGGTTGAACTCGCGCTCCAGGCGTTCCTGGACAATCTCCATGTGCAAAAGGCCCAGGAAACCGCACCGGAAGCCAAAGCCGAGCGCCCCCGAGGTATCGGGTTCGTAGAAAAACGAAGAATCGTTGAGAGAAAGCTTCTCCAGCGCTTCACGCAGGCCTTCGTACTGTGCGTTGTCGGTCGGATAGAGGCCCGCGAACACCATGGGCTTGATCTCCTGGAAGCCCGGGCACGGCTCCGCGGTCGGATTTGCCTCTTCCGTCATCGTGTCGCCGATCTTGGTGTCCGCAACCCTCTTGATCCCGGCCACCACGAAGCCGACCTCGCCGACCGAGAGTTCGTCGACCTCCTCGAATTTCGGCGTGATCACACCGACCTGTTCAACGGTGAAGGCCTGTTGTGTGGCCATGAGGCGTATCTTGACGCCCTTGCGGACGGTGCCGTCGATCACGCGCACCAGCACGATCACGCCTCGATAGGAATCGAACCATGAGTCGAAGATCAGCGCTTTGAGAGGTGCGTCGTATTCCCCCCGGGGCGGAGGGAGACGGTGCGCGATCGCCTCCAGGATCTCTTCGGCGCCGATTCCCTCCTTGGCGCTGGCCAGGATGGCGTCCTTGGCGTCGAGCCCGATGATGTTTTCGATCTGGTCCTTGATCCGCTGAGGATCAGACCCGGGGAGGTCGATCTTGTTGATCACGGGGACGATCTCGAGGTGATGATCGAGCGCCAGGTAGGTG
>JAFNAH010000558.1 GCA_017860075.1 Acidobacteriota bacterium
GAGGCGGCGCAGGCCACGGCGATGAAAACGATCAGCGGAACCGGTACTCCGAGGACTGTCCCGATTCCAAGAAACAAAAACATGTCGGGCACGCCGTGCACCGCCCTCCCCTTTGTGATTGCGTAACCAAGGCCGGAGTAAAGCGTCAACGTGCCAAGCGTCACGAGTATAGCAGGAACGCCTGCCCGGCCGATCAGCAGCCCGTTTACCATGCCACACAGGAACCCCACGCCCAGCGCGATCAGGAATGCGAGCGTCACGGCGACTGCAACCTGCCACGCCGATGCTCCGGCGCCTGCCAGGCGCGTCATTGCCAGCGCGGCCGTGATGGCAGAGAGATTCGCCATTGCCGTCACGGAAAGATCTATGCCGCCGATCAGTAGCGCGAGCGTCATGGCCACGCTCAGGATGCCCAGCTCCGCCATCTGGAAGCCCATCGACTGCAGGTTTGCCGTGGCGAGGAACCGGGCCGGCATAGCCAGGGCCATGAGGGCGAAAATCAGCACGACTGTCGCGGAGAGGAACCGTATGTGGCCGTCCTGCGTGAGCCGGCTGACTGAACCTCCGGATTTCAGGATATCTCTCATGCTTCAGATCCCATCGCCCGCGGCAACGCGCTGTTGCCGGTGCAGCCTGATCACCGGAACCGTAATTCCGATCAGGAGCACACACCCGATCGCCACCTTCTGCCATTCCGAAGGGATGCCGACAAGAACCAGGCTGCTCTTCAGGATCGTGATCAACGACAGGCCCAGCAGCGTACCGGTCTCGGCCCCCATAAGCGCGGCCGGATTGGCGTTGCGAAACAACGCCACCTGTGTAACCCCCGCGATGGCGGCGAGCACGCCGGCAAGGCAGTATATTCCGTATTCGATCAAACGGATGTTGAAGCCGGATCGAATGGCGGCCTCGCGATTGCCGCCGAGGGCAAAGACACCCCGGCCGGCCATTGTGTACTTGAGCAATATCGCGACAGCGGCGGCAGCTCCGACGAGCAGCAGGACCGCCGGGTGCAGCGCGGAGGTGCCTGCGGCGGCATCCTCAACCGTCATAAGACTTGCCGCGCCGTATTTCACCAATCCGGAGGGCAGGTTGTACAAGACCAGGTTGCCTATGAAAAACAACACGAAGCCGTAAATCATCCCGGCCGTGCCCAGTGTCACTATCAGGGCAGGCAGCCGGAAACGTGAGATCAGCGTTGCGTTCAACAGGCCGAAAGCAAAACCGAAAGGCATTGCCAGCGCGTAAACAACCGGGGCGGATCCCTGAAAGCCGGATGCGATCAGGATTTTCACCGCAATGTACGAGGAAGCCGCCGCAATGGCCGGGAAGGAGACATCCACTCCGCCCGAAATGAGGACGACGAGCACCCCCATTGCGAGGATGCCGTAGGTTGTAGCGTTGCGCAGCAGATCGAAGAGGTTGCCAAGCGTAAAATAGGCCGTGTTGATCAGGCCGACTACGATGGAGAGAACCAGCACACACCCGGCGACCACGAATTCATGGGTCCGCACCATCTGCCTCAGTAAGCCAGAGAATCTCACCGCAGGGGCGCAAAGAGCGCGGAGCAGAATCTCTATCCGGTTCATAATCAAGTGCCCACCTCTGCGGTCTCAGCGTCTCTGCGGTCAAGGGCGCATCTCATATCGAAACCAGGGCTTCGTTGAGCTGTGATTCGCTCGTCTCGCGAGTGCCATACTCGTCATGAATGCGCCCGTTCTTCATGACGAGGATGCGGCCGCACATCTCCATCAGTTCCGGGATGTCGTCGGATATGATCAGGACACCCATTCCCCGGCGAGCCAGATCGGAAATAATCGCGTGAATCGCCGCCTTGGCCCCGATATCCACGCCCACCGTGGGGCCGTTCAGTATCAGGATCCGGGGATTTCTTGCCAGCCATTTGGCCAGCACCACCCGCTGCTGATTGCCTCCCGAGAGGCTGGCAGCCGGCAGTTCGCCAGACGGGGTGCGTATGTCGAGGCGTCGCAACCAGCCGCGAATCATGTCCTGCCGGAGTTGCTCGTCGATCATGCCGAACCTGCCGCGCAGGCGGTCGATGACGCCGGCGACGAGGTTGCTGCCGATGGCCTGATCCAGGAACAGTCCTTCCTGCAGTCGATCCTCCGGGATGTAGGCAATGCCGTTGTCCAGTGCATCTCGCACGTCCCGGATATGGACCGGCCTCCCCTCGATCCGGACCCGGCCGGATCCGGCCGGCAGCAGCCCAAACAGCGAAAGCGCCAGAGCGGTGCGCCCGGACCCGAGCAGGCCGGTGATGCCCAGGATCTCGCCGGTGCGCAGCTCAAACGAGATGTCGCAGAAGCGCCCATCCAGGGAGAGCTTCTCGACCTGGAGCAGAAGAGGCGCATCCGGAGACGGCTTTCCGACCGCCGCGGACTGCCGCTTGACACTGTGTCCCGTCACGGCCTCGACGATGACGAGGCGATCCATACCCGGGCCTTTCCGATCGAGCACTACTTCACCATTTCGCAGCACGATCACGCGGTCGGCAATTTCCTGCACCTCATCGAGCTTGTGGCTGACAAAAAGGGTGGCGATACCCGCCCTCTTGAGATTCTCGATGACGTGGAACAAGGACCTGACTTCCTTCCGGGTGAGTGCGGCCGTGGGCTCATCCATGACGATCATCCGCGCATCGCTCAGGAGCGCCCGGGATATCGCTACGAGCTGGCGGTCGGCAACGGGAAGATTCCCGACCCGCTCATTGAGGTCGAGTTTTATGCTTATGTTTTCGAGCGCCCGGCGCGCGACCCTGTCGACTTCACTCCTGCGAACCCATCGGCGGTTCCTCGATATCTGCCAGTTGAGCGCGATGTTCTCGGCGACAGTGAGGTTGGGGAATAGCGACAGGTCCTGGTAGATGATCTGGATGCCGTGCCTGATCGAATCGATGGGATGAAGGCGTTTGTATGAGGTCCCTTCCAGGACCAGCACTCCCGAATCCGGCGCATGCACCCCGGCAACCACCTTGATCAGAGTGGACTTGCCTGATCCGTTTTCTCCGACCAGGCAGAGGGTTTCGCCCTCGTCGATGCTCAGGCTGACGTC
>JAFNAH010000559.1 GCA_017860075.1 Acidobacteriota bacterium
AGGACGCGGCCGATAGCATGTCGGGATCCTGTTCCGCCTGAGTATCAGAAAGCGGGACGCTCTGCCTCAGGACGGACGTTTACTAACGCAAACAGGCGATTTCTGCAAGCTCCAACAAGACGAGGCAGCCGCGGATTTCAAGGATGGCACAGATCCGTCAAGCGAACCTGCCCTTTCCGTGAAATCAGTGTAATCCTTGGCCGAGCTTCTTCCCGCTCGTCTCCCGGCTGTGATCCCTCAGATACAGCAGCTGAATTGCGGAAGGCCGGCGACGCCGATTGCCAGAAGCCGGCCTGGCGATCTAAACTAGCCGTGCTGGACTTCCTGAAGCCGGTGCCCGATGAAGCCAAGAGTATCGCTCGGCCTGAACGCGGTCATCGTCGCGGTGACGCGCGAGGCGCCGAGAATTCTGACTATCCGGCACGACGCCAGCGCCGCAGTGGCGCCGGGTGCGAAAGGCGATCTGCCCCGGGAAGATGCCCTGCCGTCCGGCCTGCTGCATCCGGACAGGGACCGCACCCTGGAACTTGGTCTGCGGCGGTGGGTGAGGGAGCAAACCGGCCTCGAGCTGGGATACGTCGAACAGCTCTATACCTTCGGCGATCTGGACCGCAACCCGGAGGAGCGTGAGATGGGCCAACGCGTGTTGTCGATCGCTTATCTCGCCCTCGTTCGGGAGGCCCGCCCCTCGGGCACACGCGGTGCGACCTGGAGAGACTGGTACAGCTTTTTCCCCTGGGAGGACTGGCGTGAAGGCCGCCCCGACGTGTTCCTGAAGGTCATCCGGCCGGCGGTGGAAAGCTGGATCCGGTCCGCGCCGGACGGGGCGCACCGGCGCGAGCGCCGGGAAAGAAGCGAGATCTACTTTGGTCTGGGAGGGGCGCCGTGGGATTTCGAGCGCGTCCTCGACCGGTACGAGCTGATCTACGAGATGGGGCTCGCAGCTGAAGCCGAACGCGACCGGTCGGCCGGACAGCCCGGCAGCTCGACAACCGCGCGGCGACTGCCACAGCTCGGCGAATCGATGGCGCTGGATCATCGGAGAATACTGGCCACCGCGCTCAGTCGGATCCGGGGCAAACTGAAATACAGGCCCGTCGTGTTCGAGTTGCTTCCCACTTCATTCACCCTGCTCCAGTTGCAGCGCGTCGTCGAGGCGCTCGTGGGGGTGCGGCTCCATAAACAGAACCTGAGGCGACTGGTGGAGTCAGCCCGGCTCGTCGAACACACAGGCCGCTACGAGACGCGCACCGGCGGCAGGCCCGCCGAGCTCTTCCGCTTCCGCAGAGAGGTGCTTCGGGAACGACCGGCGCCCGGCGTGGGCCTGCCTGGACTCCGTCACCTGGGGTGAGCGGAAGACACGGACCTGGCGGCTCTGGCGAAATCGACCTCATCGGCTTCCCTTGTGCGCACGTCGTCCCGGACCTGGACGCAGGCAGTGCATCTTCGCGAACAAGGGGGTATGGAACATCGCCGATGGCTGGTGAGGCAGCGAAATGGCAAACGGGCCTGCCTGATGCGAAATGGGGCACTTCCCGCGGGTCAGGGGCGCTCCAGGCCCGCATCGAAGTCCGGTTTTGACAGCCGCCCGTTCCCGGCAGCGGCGGGGCATTTGCCCCGATGCCAGGTTCCATGCAACTCCGGGTTGACAGGAGATATACTCAGTCCTAGTATAAGTAGAGCCCGAGAAACCGGCGCTCTCAGTTTCACCCCGGAAGTGGAACGCGAAACCGCGCCCGTCTACGAACGCCTGAAGCACATCATCCCGGCCATTGAATGGCCGGTGCATGCCCCGTACATTGCGGCCATCAACCGCCTGAAACTCGAACGGCGTGCCGTCCTCCTGGCTCACAACTACCAGACCCCCGAGATCTTCCACGGTGTCGCGGATCTCACGGGCGACTCGCTCGCGCTGGCGCGTCAAGCGGCGGAAACCGAAGCGGACGTGATTGTCCTGTGCGGTGTCCACTTCATGGCCGAGACCGCCAAGATCCTCAACCCGGCCAGGACCGTCCTCATCCCCGATCTCGAGGCGGGTTGTTCCCTCGCATCGTCGATCACCGCCGAGGACGTGCGGCTGCTCAGGCAGCGCTACCCTGGGGTCCCGGTAGTTACCTACGTCAACACCTCGGCCGCGGTCAAGGCCGAGTCGGACGTCTGCTGCACCTCTGCCAACGCCGTGGAAGTGGTCGAATCCCTTGGGGCCGACCGGGTGATTTTTCTTCCGGATGAGTACCTGGGACGCTATGTAGCCAGCCGGACCACGGTGAACGTGATCCTCTGGCGTGGCCACTGTGAGGTCCACGAACGCTTCACCGCCGAGGACATCCGCTACTACCGGGAGCGCTTCGGCGACATATCCGTGCTCGCGCACCCCGAGTGCCCGCCGGACGTGCTGGCCGAGGCGGACTTCGTCGGCTCGACGGCGGGCATGATCCGTCACGTCGGGCTGAATCGGCCCAAGCGCGTGGTCATGATCACCGAGTGTTCCATGAGCGACAATGTCGCGGTGGAGTTCCCGGAGACGGAGTTCGTCCGCCCGTGCAACCTCTGTCCGCACATGAAGCGCATCACGCTGCCCGCAATCCTCCGCTCGCTTCAGACCATGCAACACGTCGTGGAACTCGACGCGGGAATCGCCGAGAGGGCACGCATGGCGGTCGAGCGGATGCTGAACCCGGCCGCGCGTGGAAACCGGACAAATGCCTGAAGCGCCGGAGCGGATCACGAGACTTCTCCCCTTGATCTACGAAGGAATAGTCCGCCGCTCGCTCGAGGAGGATCTCGGCCGCGCCGGTGACATAACCACGGACGCAATTGCTACCCCGGGCGCCCTCGCGAGCGGCAGTATCGTGGCCCGCGCGCCGGGCCGGATCGCGGGACTGGATGTCGCGCTTTCCGCCTTTCGCCAGCTCGACCCGGCCATATCGTTCGAAATCCGCCTCGAAGACGGGAGCGACGCGGTCGCCGGCCAGGCGCTGGCCCTGCTCGAGGGGCAGGCCCGCCCCATCCTTTCCGCCGAACGGACAGCCTTGAATTTTCTGGGCAGACTCTGCGGCATCGCCACATCCACCCGCGACGTGGTTGCCGTGGTCGCCCCCTATGGCACCAAGGTGGTCTGCACGCGGAAGACGACACCGGGCCTGCGGGCGATCGAGAAGTACGCCGTCCGCGCCGGCGGCGGATCCAATCATCGCTTCGGGCTCGATGATGCGGTACTGATCAAGGACAACCACCGGGTTCTGGCCGGAAGCCTCTCCGAGGCGGTGCGGCGGGTCCGAGGCTGCGTCGGCCACATGGTGAAGATCGAAGCCGAAGTCGATACGATTGCGCAGCTCGAGGAGGCGCTCGGCCTCGGGGTTGACGCGGTCCTGCTGGACAACATGTCTTTGGAGGACCTCGCTCGCGGCGTCCGCATGGCCAGGGGCAGGGCAATCACCGAAGCCTCGGGAGGCATCACACCGGAAACGGCCGCGGCGGTGGCTGCCACGGGAGTCGACCTCCTCTCGATAGGATGGCTCACGCACAGCGCTCCCAGCCTCGACGTATCGCTCGACCTTTCTCTCTGACCTCGGGACTGAAACACCAGGCATGGAGCCGCCAGGCCTTCTTGAATTTTGCCCGCACCCCTCCCTGTGCTAGGCTTTTTGAAGGCAGGCGAGGCTGGACATGAAAATCCTCCATCGAGCTCTCTTGTGCATTTCACTTTGCGCGCCGGGAACGCTGACCGCGCAGGATCGAGGCGATGCGCTCAGGCACGCCGTTTCGTTGATGAGGGCTTCCCGCCCGCTCGAAGCGGAGCAGGCGCTCCGGTCGACCATAGAGCGCGATCCCGGCCTCGCGGATGCGCAAACGCTCCTGGGATTCCTACTGTTGCAGCGAGGCGGGCCGCAGGAAGCCGAGCGCTTCTTTCGCAATGCGCTCGCGCTGCGTCCGGACACACCCGCCGCCAGGCTTGGCCTCGGCATCACGAATCCGAGGTTCTGTTCGGCCAGGCGCTCAGCGCAGACCGGGCGGGGAGAAGGCGCGACGCCGTTGGACTCCTGAGGCAGTGTGTCCGGCTCAATCCCCGGCTGGCGAAGGCCTGGTCGCGGCTGGGTGAGTTCCTCCGGCAAGGGGAGCAGTACGAGGAGTCACGTGCTGCATTCCTCGCGGCGCTCGAAGCGGATCCCGAAGACGTGGCGGCGCGTACCGGGCTGGCCTCGGCTTTGCAGGCCGAGGGTAAGTCCGCGGAGGCGCTCAGCGAATACCAGAGGTCGCTCGCAGCCGGCAGAGTCTCTCCTGATCTGCTTGCAGGCATGGCCGCCGCCTACATGGATCAGGGCCGCGCTCACGAGGCCGCTGCGGCCATGCTGAACGCGACCCGGCAGCTCCCGGACAGCCCGGATCTGCTTACCTATCTCGGGTACCTGCAGGAGGCCGAAGGAAACATCGTGGCATCCCTGGAGTCCTACTCGGAGGCCCTCAACCTCGATCCGGGAAACACCGACGCCCTGGTCGGGACAGCGCAGCAAATGTTGCGCAAAGGAGACGCCGGCGCGGCCGCCGCCGGGCTGAAACGCGCCGTGCAGAATGACCCGGACAGGTCCGATGCATGGCTGCTTCTGATCCAGTCCTATCGGAGAGCGCACGATGACCGCTCTGCCGAAATCGCGTGCCGGGAGTGTATCGAACGGTCGGGTCCGGCTCCTGCCTGCCGGGAGCAACTCGCGGCGCTCCGCCTGGACGCTGCCGACTACCGGGGGTCGGCCGAGCAGTTTCAGAACCTGCTGCGCAGCGGTATAGCGTCCAAGCCGATCCTTGACGGGCTGGCGTTTTCCCTGATGCAACTCGGAGACTACGCGCAGTCGATCGGCATGTTCAGGAGCTCCCTGGAGAGATTTGGTCCCGACGCCTGGGTCTACTCGAGTCTCGGCTACGCACACCGCATGCACGGCGACCTGGATTCCGCAATTGCCTGCTATCGGAAAGCCCTTGAATTGGCACCACGCGATCCGGAAGCAGGCTACAATCTTGGTTTTGCCCTCTACCTTGCAGGTGATTTCGCCCCGGCGGTCGCACCCTTTCTGGAGGCGCTCCGGGCAAGGCCGGACTGGGGCCCTGCGCACTATCACCTCGCGCTGACTTACTGGCACCTGCAGCAGTACGGTCCGGCCCTGGCGCAGGCCCGCATGGCGC
>JAFNAH010000560.1 GCA_017860075.1 Acidobacteriota bacterium
ATGTGATGGCCGTCCATCTTGAAGTAGCTGCGCACCAGATGGGCCCACTTGTCGATGCCGTCGTCGGTGGCGACCAGGCCGGGTGAGAACTTCATGTTGAGCAGTGTGCCGCCGGTCTTCACGTGGTCCATCCTGGCGGCGCTCTTGACCACCGCTGTCGGGCCTCGACGGTCCGCCCCCTGCACCGGGCTTATGCCCTCGGAAAGTGGAAGGCCGGCCTTGCGGCCGTCCGGCATCGCGCCGGTCACACTTCCGAAATAGACATGGCTCGTCGTCGGCAGCATCTCGACGCGGTATCGGCCGCCGCGGGCGTCCGGCCTGCCGTCGATTTCCTCAATGCATGCGTCGAAGACCATTCTCATGATACTGTCCGCGAATTCGTCGTCGTTACCGTACTTGCGCGTACGGTTGACCAGGCGATGGCGGAGAATCTCTTCTCCCTCGAAGTTCCTGTCGAGCACTTCGACCAGACGGCCCAGGGGCATAGCGCGGGAATCGAAGACGGCGTCCTTGATGGCGCTGAGGCTGTCGGTAATGCTCCCGATGCCTACCATCTGGATGAAGGTGTTGTTGTAGCGCGCGCCGCCGGCGTTGTAGTCCCTGCCGTTCTGTATGCAATCGTCAATGAGAACGCTGAGGAAGGGGGCCGGCATGTGGCACGCGTACATTCGTTCGATGAGGCGGCTGCCCCGCATCTTGATTTCGACAAAGTGCCGGAACTGCCTGCGCCACGCTGCGAACAGCTGGTTGAAATCGCCCAGCGCGTCGGCCTGGCCGGTTTGCACCCCGAGCTGCCTGGCGGTCCTGGGATCCACGCCGTCATGAAGCGTCAGCTCGAGAACCTTGACCAGGTTGAAGTAGCCTGTGAGGATGAATGCCTCTTTGCCGAACGCCCCGACTTCGACGCATCCGCTGCAGCCGCCGGCGCGGGCGTCCTCCAGCGTCTTCCCCTGGCGGATCTGCTCCTCGACTACCGTATCGGCGTTAAAGATCGACGGGAAACCGTAGCCTTTACTCAGGACCCGAAGCGCGTGTTTCAGCAACGCATCGGGGCTCTTGCGCGAAAGCTGGATGTTTGAGCTCGGCTGCAGCAGGTGCATCTCGTCCACGAGATCCAGGAGGATGTGCGAGACCTCGTTGGACCCGTCGGAGCCGTCCGCAAGCAGGCCGCCGACATTGATATTGGCGAAGTCGGTGTACGTCCCGCTCTCGGCGGCAGTCACGCCGACCTTCGGCGGGGCAGGGTGGTTGTTGAACTTGATGAAGAAGCATTCCAGCAGCTCCCGGGCCGATTCGCGCGTCAGGCTGCCGTCCGCAACCCCGCGCTCGTAGAAAGGCAACAGGTGCTGGTCGAGGTGGCCGGGATTGAAGGAGTCCCACCCGTTCAGCTCTGTAATCACCGCCAGATGGCAGAACCAGTAGTACTGGAGCGCTTCGTGAAGATCGCGCGGCGAACGGGCAGGAACGCGGTCGCAGACGTCGGCGATCTTCAGCAGCTCGGTTCGGCGCTGCGGGCGGGTTTCTCTCCCCGCGAGCTCGCGGGCGAGCTCGGCGTGTCGCACCGCGAAAGCGATGACGGCATCGCAGGCAATGTCGAAGGACTTCAGCGCCTCCCGCTTCTCGTAGGCCTCAGGGTCCGCAAGGAAGTCCAGGCCGGACATGGCGCGGGCGATATCGCTTTTGAAGTCCAGCATGCCTTTGCCATAGATCTTGCCGTCCAGGACGGTGTGTCCGGGCGCGCGTTGCTCCATGAACTCCGTGAAGATGCCCGCATCGTAAGCGTCGCGCCATTCCTGCGGGAGCTCGGCGAACATGCGGTCGCGCATCGAACGTCCGCGCCAGTAAGGTATGACTTCCTCGTCATACGCACGCAGGCACTCTTCGTCGACGCGATACCAGGTCTTGGGTCGGGAGTCGAGGATGCGCAGGTCTTCCAGGCTGTGACACGTCAGCTCGGGGTACGTCGGCACCGCTTTCGGCCTGGGGCCGCGCTCCCCGACGATGAGCTCGTCTTCCCCGATGTGTATCGTCTTGTTCCTGCAGAGATGAAGGAAGGCCTTTGCGCGCATCACGGGCACGGAGTACCTGCCTTCGTTTTGCCTGTAGAACCGCGTCATGAGCAGGGCTCGCTCAGGCGAGATCGAGGGCACGGCATCAAGACTTTCGCATCGCAGCTTTTCAGTTCTTTGGTTCATAGAGAGCCGTAAGGGTATCAGGTACAGATGGCTGCTGTTGAGATCCTCTCCGAGAAACCGCACTATTGTACGTGTTTCAAGGCCGGCCGGTAAGCAGGCAATTCCTGCCCGTGACATCACCACCACGTCGCGCCGTCAGCCCCCTGCCATCACGGTGAGACCGACGGCACAGAACTTGTTCCGTATCCTCTCAATGAGCTCGGCGGAAGGCTCCTGCACTTCATCCATCGAGTAGGTGCGGCCCAGGCGCCGGAAGAGCCCAGAGTCTCGAGGTTGTTCAGGATCGCTGCGTTGGAAACACCCGTGTATCGCCTGTGCCTGACGTCGTCCATGAACTTCAGGTCATACAGAAAAAGATCCGTGATCGGCGCGACCCCGAGCAGATCGCCTGTGCAGGCGTAGCCGCAGGTATCCACTGCGGTGCTGATACCCTCTGCCCGGCATGATTCGAGCAGTTCACGCAGGAACCCGATCTGCATCAGCGGTTCACCGCCCGAGAACGTAACACCGCCCCGCGACTCCTCGTAGAAGATCCGGTCCCGGACAATCTGGCACATCACCTCGTCTGCGGTCATTTCGGTTCCGGTGAACTGCCGGGCACCGGTCGGGCAGGTCCGGACACAGTCTCCGCACAAAGTGCAGAGTTCATGCCCGGTCTGCAGCATCCCTTCTCCGGGGAGGGACTCGTTGAAACGGCATGCCCTCCGGCACTCTCCGCATACCAGGCAGCGACTTTCGACGACGGCGATTTCCGCTTCAGGTGCAATGCCCTCCGGGTTGTGGCACCAGGAGCAGGAGAGCGGGCAGCCCTTGAGGAACACGGTGGTCCGGATACCGGGACCGTCATGGAGGCAATACTTCTGGATGTTGAAAACCACACCGCTCTGCATATCGATGCCGTA
>JAFNAH010000074.1 GCA_017860075.1 Acidobacteriota bacterium
CGGTATCCGAGGTGCCTCGGAAATACACGCCCTGAGATTCCAGTTGCCGGCGCAACTCACGGTAGTTGTATATCTCGCCATTGAAGGCAATCACATATCGGCCGTCAGCGGAGATCATCGGCTGATGCCCGGTGCTTGTCAGATCTATGATCGCCAAACGCCTGAATCCGAGGGCGATTCCGGCTCTCTCGTCCAGCCAGAAACCGCAACCGTCGGGGCCGCGGTGGGCAAGCGTCTGAGTCATTGACTCCAGCTCCACCCGCGCCGTGTCAGCGTTCAGTCCTTCGGGGATGTAAAAGCCTGTGATGCCGCACATTACGGTTGCCGGAACCGAGGTCCGTCACTCTGACCGGTCAGCATTTCTAGCTCTGGGGGCGCCGGAACGTCACACAAAATCCACTCCTGCATCTGTACTTGGCGCCACCTGTCATGAGAAGAGGGCACGCTCGAGCACCACCATGGTGAGCATTGTACAGGATTATCGCAAGGTCTGTACCGCACCTTTGAACGAGAGCAGGGCTTTCTCGTTCAACCGTCGCTAATCAGCGTCCTGGAGATCCAAGAAACCGGGGCTGAGATCGGATAGCACCGGGTTACGTCTCCGCAGGGCTGCGGTGGGCGATCAGTCCCCGCGTGTGCTCCTATCACGCGCCTGGTCCCTGCTGGCCCCCGTGTCCTGGGCCTTCGCCCGCGTACGGGACGCGGCCTGATGCTCGGCACCCTTCACGAGAATCCACAGCGAGGCCGCGAGCAGGGCGACTGCGGCAAAACAGGAGAAACTATCCGCCGCCACGTGGCGCGTCCATAGGGCAGCCGGCAGGCTGCCGGCGAGGGCGAGGCCGATGTAAAGAATGGTCACCCGCTGGTGGCTCCATCCGGAGATCACGAGCCGCTGATAGAGGTGTGAACGGTGGGCTTCAAAGACATTTTCCCGCCGGAACAGACGGCGCACGAACGTGAAGGCGGTATCGAAGACAAACGGCCACACAAACAGGAATCCGACGACCGGAGCCCCGCCTTCAACAACATCAGAAGCCCGCGACTCGTAGATGAGCGGGAGCACCGCAAGCGTGTAACCGATGAAGGCACTCCCGACGTCACCCATGAAAATGCTCGCCGGAGGCCAATTGTGCAGGAGGAAGCCGAGGCTGGTCGCGGCCAGGAGGAGACTCAGGCAGTCCAGCGGGAAACAACTCCCCCGGCAGGTGAACCACCACGCCAGTCCAGCCACCAGGGCTTGCCCGCCTGCAATACCATCGATGCCATCCATGAAGTTGTAGGCGTTGGTCAGCCCTACGATCCATATTGCGGTTATGATCGCGCCCCACGCCCCGATTCGCACGGCGCCGAAAAAGGGGAGAGTGATCGTCGACCAGTAGGTGATACCGGCAATCGCGGCGGCGCTTGCCGTGGCGTGGACTGCGAAACGTACCCACCGCGGTACGCGGTGGAGGTCATCCAGCCAGCTGACAGAAGCTATCAGGAGCCCGCCTATGCCATAGATCAGGAAGGTACGCCCCCCCTCCCCTCCCTCAATGCCCGCACATACCGCTCCCAGGAGCAGGGTTACGGCCACGATCACCAACCCGCCGCCGCGAGGGGTGGGCAACGTGTGCGAACTCCGCTCGTTAGGCAGATCGAGGATCTGGAATCGCTCGGCCCAGCGCCGGAAAAAACTGACACCGGCCCAGGTTAGAACCGAGGCCAGGAAGCTGGAACCCAGGATAAGCGCCGTCATAATGGGGCGGCCTGCGGGTGTTGGGCAGGCAAACGCCGCTATCTTAATCCATGCGGGCGGCAGAAGTCCTGTGAATATATAAAGGGTTAGTGCAAACCGGCTTAGCACGACCTGTTCGTGAATGAGCAGGCACGAAGCATTTGCGGACACGGGAAAACGCTGGCGGATCGAACGATCATTCTCGATCGGCGTCTATCCGCGTTCATCGTCTCCTGAAGCCCATACTCACCGGTGCTTCATGAATTGTCCGGGCTGGAATGCCTGCGTCGGGTGCTGCCTCACCTGATGCGCCGCCGGCTCTTTCCCGCTGCCGCTTTTGCACTTGTCAGACGCAGGTCGAGGGGCGAGAATATCTCGATTGCACTCGGGTTGCATCTCTATCGCGGATCTCAGGCGCCGGGTGTTGTCACTTTATCTCGGCCGCACCTCTAAGGGTCCGGCTGCGACGGAATGATCACAGTCCCTCTCCTGAGCCTTGCTCTATTTGGCATGATTATGGGAACCGAAGGCGGGTGGCATCGAGGCTCCGGAGCACTTGCTCAGGCGCACTTCCTGTACCATCGCAAGTACGCGATCGCACTTTTCCAGGCCGCGCTGCTGACAGTCACGTACTACTGCAGCTTCCTTCTCCGTTTCGATTTCAAGCTGATTGATCCATACCGCACAACCTGCATGGTGACGTTGCCCCTCATCCTGCTGATCAAGCTGCCCGTCTTCTATTACTTCGGCCTCTTCAGCGGATGGTGGAGATATGTCGGGATGAGCGACCTGTTGGATATTGTCAAAGCGGCTTCGGCCAGCGCTCCTCTCGTCTGTGCTGGCGTCTACGTGCTTCACGGCTTCGGTGACTATCCCCGGTCGGTGTTCGTTATTGATCCGATTCTCACTATCTTTCTGGTCGGCGGTACGCGCTTCGCGATCCGTGCTTACTATGAAAGCGCCCGCCTTCACGTCTCGCACGCGAACACTCTCATCGTAGGCGCCGGGCGTGCGGGGAGCGCGGTGGTGAGGGAGCTCAAGCAGAACGAGAAGCTTGAATATAACCCGGTGGGTTTTGTGGATGATGATCCCAGCAAGAAGGGCCTCAGAATCCAGGGGATTCCCGTGCTGGGATCCACCGAAGAACTGCCCCGGCTCATCGCGAAACATGACGTGTCCCACATACTGATCGCGATCCCGTCCGCGACCGGCAGGCAGATGCAGCAGATCATAGAAAGATGCAGGGAAAGTAATGTCGATTTCAGGACGCTGCCGGCACTGTCGGACATCATCGATGGCTCTGTGTCCTTCGGCAGCTTGCGGAGGGTGCGCCTGGAAGATCTTCTGGCCCGGGAGCCCGTGCATCTGGACCTGCGCATGATTCGGTCCAAGTTCGAAGGTAAATGCGTTTTCATCACGGGTGCCGGAGGCTCGATCGGATCAGAATTGGCTCGCCAGGTGGCGCGCTTCAACCCAGGGAGACTCGTGCTTTTTGACCGCTCTGAAAGCGATCTTTTCAAGATCGACCTGGAACTTGCCGGCGGTACTGCCAAGGCGGACCGCATTCCGGTTGTCGGAGACATTCTTGACGTGAACCGGCTGCGTGAGGTGTTTCAGGCTCACAGGCCCCAGTCGGTCTTTCACGCAGCCGCATTCAAGCATGTCCCGATGATGGAGAACAACTGCTTCCAGGCGGTAACTAACAATGTCTTCGGCACATACAACGTCGCCCTGATCGCTAAGGACAGCGGCGTCGAGGATTTCGTGATGATCTCCTCGGACAAGGCGGTCAATCCAGGCAACATAATGGGGGTGACCAAACGCGTTGCGGAACTCCTGATCCTTGGCCTCCAGCGCGATACGACCCGGTTCGTATCGGTGCGCTTCGGCAACGTTCTGGGAAGCAAAGGAAGTGTCATCCCCATCTTCGAGCAGCAGATAGCCAATCGAAAGCCGATCACGATTACTCATCCCGAGGCCCGACGCTATTTCATGACCATCCCGGAAGCCGCCCAGCTTGTGCTCCAGGCATCCACTATGGGCGAAGGCGGCGAAGTCTTCGTTCTGGACATGGGCGAGCCGGTGAAGGTGGTAGATCTTGCACGGACTCTGATACGGCTCTCCGGGTTGGAGCCGGACAGGGACATCCCGATCGTGTTCACGGGATTGCGGCCCGGCGAAAAACTGTTCGAGGAGCTGCAACTCGACGGGGAGGGCATCAAGCCCACTTCGCACCAGAAGATCCGCGTTCTGGACGGCGGCGAGGTGAGTTTCGAGCTGGTCGGCAAGTGGCTGGACGAGCTTACCGCTATCGTAGATTCGAGGAACGTTCACAACCTTGTGGCCAAGTTACAGGAGATTGTTCCAGAGTACACCCCCAGCAAAGAGATACTATCGCTTGCAGCAGTCGATCGCTTTGACAGGTTCGGTTCGTACGCTCGCGCTCGCACCGGGTTGAGATTCGACTAGTCTCCGAGGCTCTTCGTGTGTTCCGGCCGAGGGCCGGCTGTCGAACAGCGGCTGCCCCCGGTTCTGAGCGAGAGTTAAGCGCATTCCGGCTGCAATCGGGATCCGGTTTAAGAAACGATGCACCGACGCCAGATTCTCCATCGCAAGGGATTCGTCGACCTCCAGGTAAACGGCTACTTGGGGGTGGACTTCGTCTCTCCCGGTCTCGTTGCCGAGGACGTCCACAGGGTAACGCAAGCCCTCCTGGACGCCGGCACGCTGGCCTACTGCGCAACCTTGATCACGGCAGATCTTCAGATCTATGAACGCAACCTGAAGGTGATAGCGCGGACAGCCTCCGAACCGGGCGTGAAGGGGCGCCTGCTCGGGATTCATCTGGAAGGCCCGTACCTGTCCAGAGAGGATGGAGCGCGAGGCGCGCATTCGGCGGCGAAAATGCGGCGGCCGGACCCGGAAGAATTCGACCGCTTCCAGGATTGGGCCGAGGGGACGATCTCGATTCTGACGATCGCGCCCGAAGTGGATGGGGCGCTCGAACTGATTTCCCACGTTCGGCGAAGATACCCGACGGTGGTTTCGATCGGACACCACCTGGCTTCCAGGGAGACCATAGCCAGGGCTGTCGACGCAGGAGCGACACTCGTCACGCACCTCGGCAACGGTTGCCCCAACCTGCTGCCCCGGCACGACAACATCCTGATCCACCAACTCGCAAACGAGTCACTCACGATCGGGCTCGTCACGGACGGAAACCACCTGCCCGGGGACTTCGTGGTGGTCGCGCTCCGTTCCAAAGGCCCCGGCAAGGCGTTCGTCGTCTCCGACTCAGCACCGATCGCCGGGTATCCGCCCGGCGTCTATGAGACCCTGGGACACCGGGTCCGCATGACCGAGACAGGCCGGATCGAGAACCTGCATGCGCCGCATCTTGTCGGCTCGGGATGCAACATGGCCCAGTGCATGCGCTGGCTTCGATCCCTCAATATCCTTTCAGAAGATGAGCTCTGGCAGGTGGGCCTCGAGAATCCCCTTTCCATCGTAAACGCCGAGCTGACGGAGGCGCTTCTTTCAGGTGCACCGGGCGGCATCTTCTGAGCCGCCGATACCGGCCTTGAGAACGAAAAACGCCGGGAACCACTGAATGCAGCAGTCAACAGGGAGTCCGCAAATGACAGTGGAATCGACATCCGAGAAGGTAGCGGTCGTCACCGGCTCAAGCTCCGGGATAGGCCAGGCGACAGCCGTGGAGTTGGCCCGCCGGGGTTACCAGGTCGCGATTCATTACTTCCGCAATGAGCAGGGGGCGCGCGATACTTACGAGAAGATACGCGCGCTGGGGGCGGGGCATGCTCGCGTCTACTCGTGCGACGTATCCGACCACGCGCAGGCAGGCCAGATGGCCGGAGACGTGCTCGCCGATTTCGGCAGAATCGACCTGCTCGTGAACAACGCCGGCTCGCTTGTCGAGCGCAGGTTGTTCGCCGGGATGGATCGCGACCTCTGGCGCCGGGTGATGGCTCTGAATCTCGACAGCGTTTTCTACGTGACTCATGCCTTCCTGCCGACGATGATCCGGCAGGGTTCAGGCTGTATCGTCAACGTGGCCTCGATTGCCGGGCGCAACGGCGGCGGGCTCGGAGCCTCGGCTTACTCGTCTGCCAAGGGGGCAGTCGTCACCCTCACGAAGTCGCTCGCCAGGGAACTGATCGGCCACGGGATCCGGGTCAATTGCGTCAACCCCGGCGTTATTGCCACGCCGTTTCACGAGAGATTCAGCACCAGGGAGATGCTCGACCGCTTCATCGCCGGCATCCCGTCAGGTCGCCTGGGAGCCGCCGAAGAGGTTGCGCGCGTGATCGCGTTTCTCGCCTCCGAGGATGCATGCTACGTGGTCGGTGAATGCGTGGAGATCAACG
Source organism: Acidobacteriota bacterium (assembly GCA_017860075.1). GTDB lineage: Bacteria > Acidobacteriota > UBA6911 > UBA6911 > UBA6911 > JACADW01. The sequence continues at coordinate 6,103 of JAFNAH010000074.1, forward strand.
GCGGCCAACTGATGGATTGAGCGGGTCCTCCCCGCCTGCAATCTCAGCCGGCCTGCAGCCCGGTCAGGCAATCCCGGACGCGCTCGACCGTGACGTTTTCCAGGCAGGAGTGCCTGTCGCCGCCTGCACCCCCGCAGGAGGCACAGCCGGTGGTGTCACGAAGCAACTGCACGTCGGGGCCTGAAGGCGCCCATTGCTCCGGCTGAGTGGGTCCGAAAATCACGACGGATCTCAGGCCGAGCGCAGCTGCCAGGTGCGATATCCCGGAATCGTTTCCCAGGTATGCGTGACAGAAGGACAGGATTCCCGCAAGAAGCCCCAGCGGAAGGGACTCGGCGATAAAGCGCCCTTCGGGGCGAAAGCTGCGCCCGAGCTCCGCCGCCAACCCCGGTTCGGCAGGCCCTTCAATGATCAGGAAGTCGTGGGACGACTCGAGAAACGCGGCCACCGACTGGAACCTGTCAAGAGGCCAGCGCTTCCCGCAACCCGATGCACCGGGATGCATCGCCAGCATCGGCTTCCCCCGGGAAACCCGATGCCTCACCAGCCAGTCCTGCGCCTCCAGAACTCCGTCCGTCGGAATCAGGATGCGGGCAGGCTGCA
>JAFNAH010000561.1 GCA_017860075.1 Acidobacteriota bacterium
TCTGATGCGCCGGGAGGCGAGCGCCCAGGGCATAGAGCAGGCGTGGTGCCCGCGGAGTCTGGAGCAGGAGGAGGTGACGATACTGTCCCGCGCCGAGGTTCAGCTTTAGCACCCCCCCGGTCGGCGTATGCAACTGCCCGGAGAGCGGCTCACAGGCCAGCCAGTCATCCTGCAGTGGAACCTCCGCGATCACGTCCGCGAGATTCGTGTTGATCAGCGTCGCAAGTATCGTATCCCCCTTCTCGACCCGGTTCACTGTGACGCCCGGCGTGACGGACTGCAGCCCTTCGCCGCGACTGAGGCCGAGACGCCAATCCCCTGTTCCGTCGTCGTGGGAACGGAAGACGTCGAAGTCATCGAATGAGCTGCGCAGCTCAAATCGCGGGCGCTCGAGCCATTGCGGGAGAAAATTGACCAAAGTTGCGAACCCAGCCTTCTGCATCGCGCTGAGGCGGGTCTGGTCCCACAGGAACTCGGTTGTTTCGCCCAGGCGATAGGAACAATGGAGCCAGCGCCGGCTGTCGTCATCCATCCCGGCCGCATCGATCGCCTCGCCCACGAGCCGTATGTCGACCAGGCTGGTGATCATGGCGGTGGCGAGCGTATTGGTATTCGCCTTGATGATCGCCTTCGGATCCTTCGCCTTCAGCCGGTTGTACGCGTACATCAGCATCTCGCGCGAGCCTAGCACCGTTCCCCTGCGAAAACGCCCGCCGCAACCGTGGCGGGTGTTTTCGCAGGCCATACGACCGTACCAGAAGTCGAAGTAGATGCCGTCAAAGTCGTAGTTGCGGATGACGCGGTCGATCTGCTTCTTCCAGTGGGTCCTCCATCCCTCAGCCCCCGGACACATGAGCGTCGTCTCTTCCTCTGAATCGTTGCGAAATGCGAGCTCGGCCTTCAGGTCCCCTGGCCGGAGGTGGTGAATGAACTCCGTGGTCGGCTCGATGGCCCACTCCTCGCCATGCTGTCGGAATTCCTCCGTAGCGTGGGCGAGATCGACGAGCGTGATGTAGGGGATGATTTTGACCCCGTACCGGTGGCAGAGCGCTATCGTGCGCTGCAGTTCGTTCTCGTTCAGCGGAACATATTCGCCGGAGCGCCAGTTGGCCATCCCGACGACGAGGTTGTATCCGTTCTGTGCCAGTGTCCTGATCTCCGGCTCGGCCGGCAACTTGAGCCTGGTCACGTGCTGGTGAGGTCCGAGGTGGGCGCCCTTGATCAGGCTGTAGTACGGGTCGAACTTCTTCGAGGGGGTGACCGCCAGGGCGAAGCGACCCTGCCTGCTCCATCCTCTGCTTGCGTCGATTCGAGTGCGGCGGATGAGGTAGTTCTCCCATCGCACCTGCCGGTTTCGACGGCGGACCTCGAACATGGCAGGCTCGTCATCCCGGGCTGTGCTGTCCACTTGATTGTACGTTTGAGAGTTCACGTCCCAGGTTGTGACCTCCAGGCCTGCGTTCTGGTCTCCGATCCAAATCCAGGGGATCCAGACTCCGGACAGCAGGGTTCCGCTTTCATCGCTCCGCAAGGCGCGGAACCGGTAATGAGTCGATTGCGACGCCGACTGATCGGGCATCCAGTTGAGAAACTTCGCTGCTTCCTCCGGGACTGCGCCGGCCGAAAGCAGCAGCCAGCGAATCGTGCAGGGAGCGGTAGCATAGTTGCTGACGCTGACAAGGATGACCCCGTCGATCGAGAGTTCGTATCTCAGGGAATAGCGCAGGGGGAAAGACCGTCCGTCCTGCGCCGTATACGCGCCTTCCGCTTCGATCACGACATTTGAGGTGTCGGCCGAAATCAAGGCCAGGCGCGCATGTTTTTCGTTGCGAGCGACATAGGGCGAGAAATCGGGATCCAGGTGCTCCGCAACGAGGAGATCCGGGATCGGCGTGCCTCCGGTTATTTCCCGGCCGAGCACTTCTACGGAAGCGATCAATCCGTTGTGCTTGCTGAAGGTGTAGGCAAAGGTTTCTCCGGAGACTCTTATGGAATGCACATCCTGCATGACGTGCAACTCCTGGGCAGGGATCAGCGGGCGCTTGGGTTCGATATCGAAATCCGCCGCACGAACCGGGAGGGTCAGCGCGCTAAGAAGCAGCAATCCAGCACAGCACGAAGGCGAGCGTGAATGAGATGCCGATGACATAGTAGAGTAGCTTCCTCCTCAGAATTCCACCTCCAACTGCACCTTGCCCCGGGTCTGCGGCACCATGATATCCGAATCGGGCGCCTGGACGGGCTTGCCGTTTACGAGGATTCGCTTTGGAGTCCGACGGGCGGTGAACCGGAGCGGCGAATCCGCACCGGGTCCCTCCAGGGTCAGCTTTACGGCCGACGGTGTTTCCCGGAAATCCAACACACGCGTGGAAGCCTGCAGAATTCCGAATCCCGTACGCGGCGCCTTGCGCAGAATCACGGTCCGATCGGACGTCACCAAATCGGCCCCCACCAGGACCGCCGGGGCATCCGTGTGAAAGGCCATGCGAGCTTTGCACTTGGTCAGCAGCTCCACCGCCAGGCCGTCGGCCTGCTGGCGCACGGCGGGCATCCGCTTGGACACGTAGGTGAGGCGGGTGGCGTTGGACGGCAGCGGCCCCAGGGTCACGGAGAGCTTGTGGATCCCCTTCGCGAGGTTGGGGAGGATCACCACGTGATCGGAAAAGGCCTGGTGGGGCACACCATCGATCGTGACGGATTGGATGGGGTCGAGCGTGTTGTCGATGCGGACTCCCATGCCGCCGGTAAACTGCACGATCTCGTCTCTTCGCAGTCCCGACATGTCCAGTGTCAGATCGACGCGTGACTCTTCGGCCTGCCACGAATAGTCCCACTGAGCCAGGGCAAGGACCTTGTTCACGAGATCTTCGGGCTCCGGCGCGTAGATGGGAAGCGACGCCCACTTCGCGCGAACGGCTTCGTAGAGCGGCAGCAGGTATGTGTTCTTGATCCGCGGGGGCCTGGGAGCGGCGCCGGCAGGCAGCGCGCGCTGCGTGACCGGCATGGAGCAGATCCCGTAGTCGTGCCACATCTGGTTGTACACCACGCCGCGGCCGACGCCTTGAAACAGGTGATCGAGAATAGCCTCCTGGTAGGATGTGACCTGCGCCGTTGTATAGCTCCACTCGGGATCGTAGTACCACTGATAGTCGGGTGACGGAACATCATCCAAGACCACGAAGTTCTTCTCGGGGCCGGTATACCAGGTCAGGTTCCCGAATCCGATGGGCGTGTCCTGCTCGAACCCGTGGGTCATGCACATGCGGAACAGCCGCGCCAGCTGGTCGTAGTGGAGATTGCTGATGGTGTCGCCCGGATTGATGAGCCACTCGATTTTTCCCAGCGGCGTGCCCACCCGCTCCAGGTTGCTTTCGATTTCGGCGACGGAACCATCCAGCTCCACCTTCCACTGCTCCTCCGGCATGCCATTGCGGATGCGGTGGTTCTTGCTATGGGTGCCGATCTGCCCGCCGACCTCTTCCAGCCGCCTGCCGAGCGGGGCGAGGGCCTCCCAACCTGCTTTCGTGGCGCCGCTCGAAACCCACGCATAAACGCTCACGACGCCCGTCTGCTCGGCAGTCTCGGTCAGGAAGCGGAAGGTCTGCTGCTGATAGTCGAGTTTGGGACTGAGGTCGGCGTCCAGCCGCACAATGGCGGCCATGTTGGCATTGACGAGTTGCGGGGCAGGAATTGGCCCGCGCACGTTACCGTACACTGCCCACTGCAACCCGCGGACGGCGGTGTCGATCAGCTTGTTGGCGTAAAAGCCCTGGGGCGCCTCGTTGCGGAAGATGGATGTCGCCCCAGCCAGAGTGGTGAGGTCGCTGAACAGCGCCACCCGGCTGGGGCCGCGGTCGGCCGCGGACAGAAACGGCCAGGACTGCTTGTCGTCTGTGCTGACCAGCAGCGTGCCCGCTTGCCCGGCGAATTGGATTATGTTCAGCCCCTTGGCCATGAACTGGTTTAAGTACTGGCCCGGGTCGAACTGGCGCACGATGAAGTGCCGGTTGTCCCTGACCGTCACACGAAATCCCGTGTCGCCCTGGAGGCCCGGGTACTCGATGCCCAGCAGTTCGTCGAGCGCCGAGTGGTTTCGCGGTTTTCCGTTCTCGTCCACCACAGCGAGTCTCCCGTCTACGATCACGCCGCCGCCTGATTTAAGGTAGGTGCCCAGGGCGACTTCCAGCCGCCGCGCCGCCGCCTCCTCCACGGCAAAGCATTGCGCAAAGACCAGTGCACGGTAGCGCTGGAGAGCCGCAGCATCCGCGACATCGCTGATGAAGACGGTGTCGTAGGGAAGACCTGCGAGGTTAGCGTTTCCGGCCCAGGCGTGGCCGGACATCTGGGTCGTCGCCCAGTCCTGTTTGAAGCTGTCGTGGCTGATGATCACAGCCACGCGCGGTTTCTCAAAACGGGTGGGCTGTGGCGCAGCCATGGCTGCAACAGCCGCCAGAGATGCAACAAAGGGACAGAGTTTCATTGCCTCACCTCCTGCAAACGGGGTCGGACCACGATAAAGCGCTGGATTTCCAGAGGAAAGCATACATCGGCGGCGGCCGCAACCCCCCTACAGCGGATTTTCAGGCACAAATTTTCTATCTCAATCAAGCCGGGCCGCATCGGCGCGATCCAGCCTGAGGCCATCGGGCTCAAGGCCTGTTTCTCATGATTGCTCCGTACCT
>JAFNAH010000075.1 GCA_017860075.1 Acidobacteriota bacterium
CGGGCGGCAGGCATGTCGACGGTCGCCGTGCCAGACAGGCTGGTCGATCCGGCCTTCTACGGCGGCGCAGACCGGATACTGTCGAGCCTCGTAGAGTTCGTCCCCGAGGAATGGGGTCTGCCGCCTTATCAGCGCCAAGTCTGATACATGCATTTGCCTGTTCCGAAAATAGAACTAAAACAACAGCCCGTCGGGGTCGGAATCGGTATCGGCGTCGCTACCGCAGTCGGCGATCGTGATTGACCCGCTCAGGCCATGCCTTGCCGCAAACACCGAAAGCGATCGCGACTGGACCCCGATTCCGATGCCGACCCCGACAGCGGAAGCATCACCGCCATTTTCCTGCGCATGGGTGCGCATCCGGCGTGTCAGCTACTGTCATTCTCCTATTACCTTGATGAGAATCCGCTTTTTGCGCCTGCCGTCAAACTCGCCGTAGAAGATCTGCTCCCAGGGTCCAAAATCGAGAGCACCTTCGGTCACGGCGACGACCACCTCGCGGCCCATGATCTGACGCTTGTGGTGCGCATCGCCGTTGTCCTCTCCGCTGCGGTTGTGGTGATAGCGCTCAGGACTGGGATCGAAAGGGGCGAGCTTCTCGAGCCAGCGGGCGTAGTCGTCGAGCAGGCCCTGCTCGTCATCGTTGATGAAGACGCTGGCGGTGATGTGCATCGCGTTTACGAGGCACAGTCCTTCTCGGATCCCGCTCTCTCGCAGGGCGGCATTCACCTGCGGCGTGATGTTGAGGAAGGCCATCCGTGAAGAAAGGCTGACTTCAAGGGTCTTTCGATATGATTTCATGGCACCTCCGGGATGTTGGGAAATGATGAAGAACGATCGTTGTCCACCTTCCAGGGCCCAAGCTCGACCATCCGCCGCGCGGCGGTCACCTCACCACCGGCCGGCAAGGAAAATGCCGGTTCCGGCGCGTTCTGAAGCATCTCGAGTCCGGGCATCAGGTCACCTCCGTAGAGCATGGCTGCCGGGATGTGGGCATTCCGTAGGTATCGCCTGATTGCATTCTCGAGTATCGCATACTCTCGAAAGTCCGTGCGTTCGGCGAAGAGCAGCGGTTTCCTGTTGACGATGCAGTCGGCGACGATGCCGTATCCCGGTTTGGAGACGACCGCGTCAACCGACGCCAGGATGTCCCTGAAGGGGAGGCGCTCTCGATCTACGGCATGGATGTTTCGGGCGTTCCACGCGAGGGGCAGCACGGTGAAGAATTCGCAGCCTGATATCCTCTCAACGGCGGCCGGAGCTTTATCGTCCCATGCAAGCGTCGCGAATGAGAGCAGCACCCACATTTTCCGCGGGTCGCTCCCCGTGAGGGAGGCCATCTCGTCCCGTCGTCCTCGCCCCGGGACTCCCACCAAGGGAAGATCTTCAATTCTCGGAAAAGACTTCATCTCCTCGTGAAATGGGAGGCGCAGCAGAAGGTCGGCATTCGAGTATCCGCGCTCGAACGCCGTGATGACCGGATCCCATGACGCGCTCCGGTCTTTGTATGCTGCATAGATCCAGTCCCAGCCAAAATTACCCACCGCGAGCCTCGGAAGTCCGGCCCGTGCAGCTGCGGCAAGCGGTATTGCGGGAATGTCCGCCACCACGAGGCCAACCCGGCTCTCTGTCAGAAAATCGGCCTCTTCTGCAACCAGTGTGTCCCAACGCTCACAGAGGGCCGAAATCCGGGCCAGGGTGGCATCCACATCGACCTGAATCGAGTCAATCTGGACCATGCCCAGGTCAAAGGAGCCGGGGCGGCATGCGACACGCACACCCTGCAGGCGATTCAGCAGGAACGCAGGCGGGAGATCGCTGACGATGTTGACTGGCACGTCCGGGCAGCGATCGGCGAAGGCGCGGATGATATCGGCGGAGCGCACCCCGTGTCCGTAACCGTGTGCGCTTATGTAGTAGGCAAGGGCACGCATAGCGGCGCATGAGTCCGGGAGCCGGGCCCTTCCGGTTGTCACGGCGTGCCCGGAGATATCCCGCCGGTGAACTCTACCTGTCCGGATGCGATTGCAGCCAGCGTTCGGCCCGCAGGGCGGCCATGCAGCCGAAGCCTGCAGCGGTTATCGCCTGGCGGTATTCGGGATCGTGCACGTCGCCGGCGGCGAAGACTCCCTCCATGCTGGTTTCGACGAAGTCATGCGTAACGATGTAACCCTGCGGATTGAGCGCAAGCACCCCCTGCAGGAAGTCGGTGTTCGGCTTGTGGCCGATTGCCATGAAGACTCCCCCGACCGGCTCTACCTTCTCCTCCCCTGTGAGGACGTTTCTGATTCTGACAGCCTCCAGCACATCTCCGCCCACGTACTCCGTAATCACGGTATTCCAGAGGAAGTGTATCTTCGGCTCCGCGAGCGCTCGGTCGCGCATGACCTTGCTCGCACGGAGTTCCTCCCTGCGGTGGACCACGACGACTTTCACCGCATGGTGCGCAAGGGTGAGAGCCTCTTCCATCGCGGTATCCCCTCCCCCGACCACCATAACCTCCTGCCCGCGGAAGAAGAGACCGTCACATACCGCACATGCTGAGATGCCGCGGTTCCTGAACTTCATCTCGTTTGGCAGGTTCAGCCACTTGGCATTGGCCCCCGTGGCTATGATCACCGTTCGCGCATCATGCCAGTCGCCCTCCGTTCGGACGCGAAAAGGCCCTCCAGGCCGAAAGTCCGTCTCCTCGACGTCCAGTTCGAGGATCTCGGTTCCGAAACGTTCAGCCTGTTTGCGCATGTGCTCCATGAGTTCGGGCCCGGTGATTCCCTCGTGGAAGCCGGGGAAATTCTCCACTTCAGTGGTGAACATCAATTGCCCCCCGGGCAGGGATGTGCTCTTGGGCTGACCCGCCAGCACCAGGGGCGACAAGTTGGCACGCGCGGCATAGATGGCAGCAGTGAAGCCCGCGGGCCCTGAACCGACGATGATCACGTTACGCATTTCTTACCATCTCCTTGCGCCGGCCTGGCGAATCCGTCACGGGACGGGCGCTGTCCATGGAAACGCTAGAGAAAGCAGGTGGCGGCTCTGCCGCCACCATACGCTACACGGGGAAGTCGTTGGATTCCTCCTGGCGCAGGAACAGGTATTCCTGAACCCCGTGTCGGAGCAGAAAGGAATTGAGCACCTGGAAACCTGGCATCATCCGGGCGACATCCCGCGGTTGATATCTGGGACAGGGCCTGCTGCCTGAGCCCACCTTCTCGTACAGGACCTGCTCCTGGTTAAGAATCCTGAACCTGTTTGGATGCAGCGGAATCGATGGCGAGGACGACAGGAGGGCAAATAGCAGCGCCCCGGCGCGGCAATAACGGCTCAGAAGCCCGGCTATGGCCTGGGTGTGATCAGGTTCCAGGTAGTTGAAGAGATCCCAGGTCAGGATGATGTCAAACCGGTCATTTCGATCAAAGGCAAAAAGGCTTTGGAGCGTTGTAGCATCGTAACTCCCGTCTGCAGGCCGCGGGGAGCCAAGCCCCTCCCAGGTCCGGTAATAATCCTCGAAACAGATCCGGGAAGCATAGGGCGTCCAGAACTTGAGGTTGCCTCCCAGGGCAGGGCCGAAATCAAGGATAGTGTGCAGACGGCCGGGTTCGAGCTGCTGCAGGAGAGCGCCGAGGGCCAGCGAGCGATAGGCCGGCGCTTCGTTTGACGTGTGAGAGGAAGCCTTTGACATTTCAAACAGGCTCGCGATCGAAGGGGCGTGCGACCCGCGAATCTCGGGTTCAGCCTGCCGTCGGAGAGCCTCCTGACGGCTGTCGACGCCGGAGGCAGAAGGCTACTTGAGTCCTCCGGGAGCCGTGGCTCCAGGGGTAGCAGCCGACGGCGCCTGGTCGCGCTGGGCTGCTTCCTTCGGGCTCATGTCAATGCTGCCTTTAAAGTTGGCGCCGTCTTCGAGCACCACCCGGGGAGCAAGAATATTCCCCCGGACCGTGCTGGACTGCCGCAAAACAAGCTGTTCATCGCTGTAGAGATTTCCGTGCACTTCGCCTTCGACGGTGATCACCTTGCCGTACAGGTCCGCCTTGACGCGGCCGTTTTTCCCGACAGTGATATTATGCTTGCGTAGTTCGACCCTGCCCTCAACCCGGCCATCGATGATCAAATCCTCTTCACCGGTCAGGTCGCCCTTTATAAGTATGGTTGGTCCGATCAAGGCACGCTCCTTGGACGCATTCATTGGATTTCGAGATGGCGAAACGGGCGGCGGCTGAGCCGCCGGGGGGGATTGGACTCCTCGTGTATCTGCCTGTTTCCACATTGCTTGAACCTCCCGGAACAAGAGCCGAATTTCTATTTTTTAGAATCACCACCGATAAGTCAACCGTAAACCCCGCCGCGGCTCGGGCTCTCCCGCTGCCGGGGCAGCAAGGAGCGTGTTTACAAATGGCCTCGAGTGTGGCACATTCGAGGGTGATGTCAGCAGCCATGAAGATCGACGCCTTGATGCGCAACCCCATCGGCATCATTACCATTGAAATCAAAGGTCCTCCGGCAGGCGGATAGAGGCCAGCAATCGTGCCAGAGCCCGCCTTCATCCGCCAAGCGGATGGGGGCGTTTTTGTTAAGGGGATCACAGGAGACGCCCATGAAAATCCAGATGTACGATACGACCCTGCGGGACGGAACCCAGAGCGAAAGCGTGGCCTTCTCTGTGCACGACAAGCTCCGGGTGGCGCGAAAACTCGATGAGTTGGGCATCGATTACATCGAGGGAGGCTGGCCGGGATCCAACGACAAAGATGCGGAGTTCTTCCGCCGCGCCGCCGCGCTCCCCTGGCACCATGCCAGGCTTGCGGCTTTCGGCAGCACGGCGCACCCGAATTACCGTCCGGAGGACGACCCGAACCTTCTCGCGCTGCTCGACGCATCCACGCCGGTCGTCACGATCTTCGGAAAGTCCTGGGACTTTCACGTCACCAACGCTCTCAAGATTCCGCTCAGCCGCAATTGCGAGATCATCCGGGCATCCGTTGCCTTTCTGAAAACAGCCGGGCGGGAGGTCATATATGACGCCGAGCATTTCTTTGACGGGTTCGCGGCAAATCCCGAGTACGCGCTGGCCACCCTGCGCGCGGCGGAGGAGGGTGGTGCCGACATGCTCGTGCTCTGCGACACGAACGGCGGGAGCCTTACGCGCCACATCGAGGAGAGCATCCGTCAGGTCCAGGCCCACGCAGGCCTCCCGCTCGGAATCCACGCGCACAACGATTCCGAGCTTGCGGTGGCGAACAGTCTGGCAGCCGTCGCATGCGGTGCCGTGCAAGTCCAGGGGACAATCAACGGTTACGGAGAGCGCTGCGGGAACGCTAACCTCTGCTCCGTGATTCCCAATCTGGAACTCAAGACGGGCCACACGACAATCGGCAGGGATCGGCTGCAGATGATTTCCGCGGTGTCGAAGTTCATCAGCCAGGTGGCCAACCTGCCTCACCGGAAGGAGCTGCCGTATGTGGGGGCAAGCGCCTTCGCGCACAAGGGCGGCATCCACGTGAGCGCGGTCCTCAAAGACACATCGACTTACGAGCACATCACGCCTGAAACCGTCGGGAACAGCCGTCGCGTGCTGGTCTCGGAGCTCTCGGGCAGGAGTAACCTGCTGTACAAGGCCCGGGAAATGGGGCTCGATCTGGGCGAGCACCAGGACAAACTGAAGGTCGCGCTGAGCCGGATCAAGAAGCTCGAAAGTGAGGGGTACGAGTTCGAGGCTGCGGAGGCTTCAGTCCGCGTCCTGATGGAGACGGCGGTGCATGGCGAGCGGGAATTCTTCACCATTGACAACTTCCGCGTCGTCACGGACATGCACGCCACGGGGGAAGTAACCTCGGAGGCCACCGTGAAGATTCACGTCGGCAACAGGGTCGTGCACACGGCGGCCGAGGGTGTCGGCCCGGTTCACGCACTCGATCGCGCCCTGCATAAGGCCCTGTTCGAGGACTTCGAGCCGCTGCGGGCCGTCGAATTGACGGACTACAAGGTACGCGTGCTCGAGGAAACCCACGGGACGGCGGCGAAGGTCCGTGTCCATATCCAGCAGTCCGACGGCGTTGAGTACTGGACCACGGTCGGAGTATCGGAGAACATCCTCGAGGCGAGCTACCAGGCGTTAGCAGACGGAGTCAGGTACAAGCTGCTGAAGGAGAGGGTGCCTGTTCCTGCCGGCGGCAGGGGCGCAGAGTGAAGGGGCGGTCATTTGACCGCGGCCGATCGGGCGCCGACGAGGAACTTCAGCCACTCCTGAGCCATCAGGCGATGGTAAGGCTCGGTCATGTGAATCGCGTCGAGACAGACGAAGCGATTGCGCTCCGGGGCATTCGAAAGCACCCGGTCGACTTCGATCACCGTAAAGCCGGCAGATCTGGCCGCTGATACGAATCGCGTCGTATATTCGGGCCTGCTCGCCTCGGGATCGTGAATATTGTCGAACACATAGCATTGAGAACCTGCCTCGCGGAGACCGCTGCCCATCCGCGCAAGCGCCGCGTAGTCCTCATCACGCCGCATCAGCACCACGAGAAGAACCTTGTCAGGCTTCCATTGCAGAGCGTCGATGAAAGGCTCCTTCTCGGCGCGGCCGGCCGTCAGCCCCCCCGCGTAGAATTGCCGGAAAGTCACTTTCGGATTCACAATTTCGAACATTGCGGACACAATCGGGATGAAGCTGCTGGGAGAGGA
>JAFNAH010000562.1 GCA_017860075.1 Acidobacteriota bacterium
CCTGGGCGTGCCGATCGCTGCCGGGATTCTCTATCCTTTCCTGGGAGTCCAGCTGAGCCCGATGATCGCGAGCGCGGCCATGACGTTCAGCTCGGTGTCTGTCATCGGAAACGCCCTTCGCCTCCGTAAGCTGGAGCTCTGACGGAACGCAGGAGTCTTGTCGCGGAGGCCCAGAGCACGCTGAGACCACACCCGCACGGATAGCAGGCAGCAGAGTTGCTCTGCGCGCCTTGCGTCGCGGCCGTGCGTGACATCACTCGTGCGGCCCCTGCCAGACGTAGATATGGCGCGCGACATCCTGCTCCAGCGCGATTTCGGTCTGGTCGCACTGAAACACAAAGCTTGGCCACCGCTGCAGAAGCCTGATTGTCGCCCCAGGCGTGATGCCCAGGGCGGAGAGCCTCAACAACCGGCCATGCTCGCCGCTCGAGAGGTACGCGACCCGTGCCGATTCACCGACCGAGAGCTGCTCACTGGATACTACGATCGGCTTCAACTCCTCGCGCGCCTGCCGGCAGCAGTCCCCCTCGGGTATCGGCCTCTGGTGAGGACAGAATCGGGGATGCCCGAGCAGGGTGCAAATGGAGTTCGCGATCCCTTCTGCAAGCACATGCTCGAATTCGCAGGCCGCGTCCTCGCTCTCGTCAACTGAGGAGCCCAGTACGTCGCAGATCAGTCTCTCTGCAAGGCGGTGGCGGCGAATGATCCCCTCGGCGAGCGCCCGTCCTTCGGGCAGAAGCGTCGCCCGCCCGACGCGATCGATGGCGATCAGGTTCTCACGGCGCAGCGATTCCAGCAAATGAGGAGCTGCGTTCGGCTCCACTTGCCGCGCGGCTGCGGAAAACGACGCGAGCCCCTGCTCTTCCGTGGTCCAGAGAGCTTCGAGAACCTCCGCCAAATCCTCCGTGAGCTTCCGGGTGCCGGACTCCAGATGGTGGTTTTCAGGGCGCATGTTCGGGTGCCGGGAGGGTCAGCCAAGAGAGATATTGAGCGTTCGCATTATCCAGCCCAAAGCACCCCCTACGCCGACCGCAAAGGGGACGATGAAGGCTGTGATCGCCAGGGCGCGCCTCAACCCGTGCTCCCTGGCGATGATCAGGAAGCTGGCGAGGCACGGGACGAACAGGGTAATCACGACCATGCTCACCACGGTCTGCTGTGCCGTCAGCGCCCCGTGCCGTACCAGGTCGTACAGGCCTGCGGCGCCGTAGTCCCGCCTGAGAAATCCCAGGACGAAGATGCTCGCCGCCTGGGGCGGAAGATCCAGGATGCCCGTCAGCACCGGTTCCAGTCCCTTCTCGACCCAAGCCAGCAGGCTCCTGTTCTGCACATGCAGGTAATCCAGGAGGAACAACGCCAGTGTCCCGCAGAGGAACAGGGGCACCGCTTCCTTCAGATACCACTGGACGCGGTGCCAGGTCTTCAGCATCACGTTCCTGAGCTGTGGAACCCGGATCGGGGGAATCTCAAAAATGAACTCGCCCGGCCGTCCCTTGATCAACCTGGATGCCAGGTACCCGACCAGCAGGAGTTGCGAAAACACAACGCCGAGTACGACAAGCGTCGTGGCAGGCGAGAAGCTGGCCGATATCCCGAGAATCACGCCGAGTTGTGCCGAGCAGGGGATTCCCAGGGCGAGCAGCAGCGTCGCGATCAGCCGCTCCTTGCGCGAATTGAGGATCCGTGTCGTGATCGTCGCCATGGTGCAGCAGCCCAGCCCGAGCACCATGGGCAACGTGGCTTTCCCGCTCAGCCCCATGATGCGCATGAGCCGGTCGGAGAGGATGGCGAGACGGGGCAGGTAGCCAGAGTCTTCCATCAGCCCGAACGCGATGAAGAAGGTCGCAACAACCGGCAGGACGATGGCGATCGCATACGTCAGCCCCATGGATATGAGCCCGTACTTGCCTGCGAGCAGTTCTCCCAGGAAGCCGGCCGGCGCCCACCCAGTGACCAAAGGGATGAGATAGCTCCCGAAAAGCACGTTTTCCATCAGCCCGACGAGCGTCTGAGCGCCCGTATATCCGACGAATTCGTAAACGAGCAACAGGACCAGCAGAAGGATTGGGAGCCCGGTGGAAGCGCGGCGCGTGATGATGCCGATTTCATGGACGAACGCGCGGTTGCGCACCAGGAGGTAGCCGAGCGGCACGACTACAGGGACGATGAACATCAAAAGGTGCACAGCGGCATAGACAAGGCCGAAATCATACTTCCCGGCTCCCGGAGCGCCGAAAAGGATGCTCCGCAGAAGACCCCCCTTCTCCGGAACCTGCGGCGGAAATTGCGTCCCGATCCAGCCGGTCACCTCCTTGAAGGGGCTGGGCAGGGACGACAAGGAACCGGCCTCGTTCCAAAGGAGCAGCGCCAGCCCTGTTATCAAGATCGCCAGCCAGACCCGGGAACCGGCGGCCCCGGGCAGATATCGCCTTTCCATGTCCTGCCGGAGCGAGTGGTCCTCCAGCGCCAACCATTCGACTGAAAGCAGCGCGGGCGTCACGCCGGCGCGCATGATGGCAGGGAAGGCCGGGTGGTCCATGAATGCCTTGGAGACCGGGCTTTCGATGGTGGCGGCCTTCTGAATGGCCTGAATGAGTTTCTTCCTTCCCTGAGAGTAGATGGCCACGGTCTCCACCACGGGCATGCCGAAACGATCCGAAAGCCCACCGGAGTCTATCTCGATGCCCCGTTCCTCCGCCTCGTCCATCATGTTGAGGACGAGAACCATCGGGATTCGAAATTCCGCCAGTTGCGACGTGACGAGCAGGGTTCTGCGCAGGTTCTTGGCGTCGGCGACCTGCATTATCAAGTCCGGCCTCTCGGCGATCAACACCTCGCAGGTGACACGCTCGTCCTCAGACTGCGGGACCATGCTGCCCACACCGGGCGTGTCGATCACTTCGAAAGAAGCACCTCCGGCGTCAAGCTTTCCACGGGATATTTCGACCGTGGTTCCCGGAAAATTCGACACAAGGACGTAGCTTCCCGTCAGCAGCCGGAAGATCACGGACTTGCCTACGTTAGGGTTGCCGACCAGGACAATCTTCCTGCCCGTTGGATCAGCTGTGGAAGGCATATACCTCATTCAAGGACACGGTTCCCGAGCATTTATGAAACATCATTTCAATATCTCTCCAATTATATGTATAAAAAGATATAATTGTCTATAGAAAAGAGGACTAAACAGTCTGCTATTGGCCGCGGCCGACTTTTCCGGCACTAATTGAGCCTCCGGGTTTACAATGAATTCCGGCCGCACCCAGAACGACGAATCGGGAGGAGCTATGGAAATCAGACTGCCGCGCACCCTTTTGGCCCACCT
>JAFNAH010000076.1 GCA_017860075.1 Acidobacteriota bacterium
CCGGGCGACTTCGACTCGCCGGGTTTCCAGCTGGGCGGCCCTCTCCAGTACGATTTCTCGCCCGACGGAAAAGAAATCGTCTACATGTCAAACCATGACAAGGATGCCGCTTCTTCGACAAACAACGATCTCTGGGTCCTGTCGCTTTCAGCCGGGGAGACCCGGCCGGGCAACATAACTGCTTCGAACCCGGCTTACGACGGAAGCCCGAAGTACTCGCCCGACGGCCGCTACATCGCCTATCGGATGCAGAAACAGCCCGGCTACGAATCGGACCTGTTCCGATTGGCGCTGTACGACCGGGAGAGAAACGAAACGCGGGTACTCACGGAGCCCTATCGCAACTGGATCAACAGCTTCGCCTGGGCATCGGATTCGAAGACCATCTATTTCACCGGTCCGGACGAGGGCCGGGATCCTCTGCGCCGGCTCGACGTCGCAAGCGGAAGGATTGAGGCAGTCCTCACGGACAGCGCCATCGACGAATTTGCATTCACCGGCAACGAGAAGACTCTCGTCTACGTGAGGCGCTCCGTCGCTGATCCCGCCGAGATCTGCAGTGCCGCGATGACCGGAGGCGGCGCGTCCGGCAAGGTTCAACTCACACACGCCAACGAAGCCCTCGTGAGCGAGGTGGACATTCGCCCGGCTGAAACAATATGGGTCGAGGGGAGCGGCCAGGCCAAGGTGGAAGTGTTCACGGCTTCGATCCCGGCCGGAAATATCCCCTCATCCTGAACGTTCACGGTGGCCCGCAGGACCAGTGGGAGGACGCGTTCCGGGGCGACTGGCAGGTCTATCCCGGCGCCGGGTACGTCGTCGCATTCGCCAATCCCCATGGCTCAACCGGTTACGGCCAGGATTTCACGGCGGAGATTTCGGGCGACTGGGGCGGCGAGGTCTACCAGGACCTGATGAAGGTCACGGATGCACTCGAGAAATTGCCGTATGTCGATGGTAACCGGATGGGGGCCATGGGATGGTCTTACGGCGGTTACATGATGATGTGGATGGAAGGCCACACGGATCGTTTCAAGGCGATTGCGTCCATGATGGGCCTGTACGATCTGCGCTCTTTCTACGGGGCGACAGAAGAGCTTTGGTTTCCGGAATGGGACCTGAAGGGACAACCCTGGAATTCGGATCTGTACGAGAAATGGTCCCCGTCGAACTTCGTGCGCAATTTCAAGACACCGTGCCTGGTGATCACCGGTGAGCGCGATTACCGGATCCCCTACACACAGTCGCTGCAGTTCTTCACTGCGCTCCAGAAGATGAACGTCCCGTCCAGACTGATTGTCTACGCGGATGCCGGCCACTGGCCCAGCTGGTACGAGATGGCCCTTTACTATACGGCCCACCTGGAATGGTTCCAGAAGTACCTCGGCGGCGATGCGCCGCCATGGGCTACGGAGCAGTTTCTCCGCAACGCGGTGTTCGATCAGAAGACGGGCCGGCGCATAACGGGCCAGCCCGGTTCGAAGTGATATCGGAAAGAGGTGGGCGCATTGCGCCGCAGTGCGCTCCCGGTCCGCGCCGGCAGCGCGGATCCACTCCAAGCTGATGGCTGAAATCTGAGAGTCCCTAGAAGATTGCGGTGTAGGCCAGGTAGAAAAGTGCGGCGAGCAGCCCCGCAACCGGGATGGTGAGAATCCATGCCCACAGAATGCGGGCGGCGACGAGCCATCTCACGGACTTGTAGCCGCTGGTCATACCGACGCCTGCGATCGCGCCCGTGATCGTATGCGTCGTAGACACGGGGATGCCAAAATGCGACACCGCAAGGATCGTGACACCGCCGCCGGTCTCGGCACAGAATCCGTGCATCGGGTCCAGCTTTGTCAGCTTGCTTCCCATGGTCCGGATGATCCGCACGCCGCCGGCGAGCGTACCCGCGGCGATGACGGCGTAGCTCACAAATATAATCCAGTACGGGATGTGCTTGGCGTCCGGCGGCAACTGCCCACCGGCGACAAGCAACGCAAACAGGATACCGATGGTCTTCTGGGCGTCGTTCGTGCCGTGGGAAATCGAGTAGATTGCGGCTGAAACAAGTTGCAGGCGCCTGAAGAGCCTGTTGATTGTGCGGGGCGATCCTTTTCTCACCAGGAGAAAAACCACCATCTGGTTGATCATGCCCAGGAGCATCCCGATCAGGGGTGAAATGACGATGAAAGAGGCGATGAAAAGGATCGTTCCGACATTCAGCAGTTGCCAGCCCTTGAAGGCTATGACGGCACCGGCAAGGCCGCCGATGAGCGCGTGAGAGGAACTCGAGGGCAGCCCGAGCCACCAGGTGAGCACGTTCCAGATGATAGCGCCCACGAGTGCGGAGAAGATGACGGGGACCGTAATACTCTCGGGGTTGACTACTCCTTTGCCCACAGTCATCGCCACGCCGGTGCCCAGAACGAAAACGGCAACGAAGTTGAAGAAAGCCGCCCAGGCGACCGCCAGGCGCGGCGAGAGCACCCGCGTGGTGACTACCGTGGCGATGGAGTTGGCCGCGTCGTGGAATCCGTTGACATAGTCGAAACCGAGCGCGGCGACGAAGGTCACGACTATGAGGGGCTCCATCTAGCTGTGCTCCAGGTAGAGGCCCTCGATGATGTTGATCGCGTCCTCGCAGCGATCGATCGCAAGCTCAACAGTCTCCAGGATTTCCTTGAGCTTGATAACCGCCAGCGGATCGGCCGCCGAATCCCGGAACAGCTGGCTGAGACCCGAGGCAAGCAGCACATCTCCTTCGTTCTCGAGCTTGTGGATCTCCCCGGCGATGTGCCGCATCTCTTCGGTGTGGTTGAATCCCTTGATGATCTCCACCGCGTCCTTTGTCTTCTCCACGGAATGCAGGAGCACCTTGCCCATCTCTTTCAGATATTGCGGGGTGAAGGGGATCTCGTAAATGTTGATGCGCTTGGCGGTGTAGTGGATGGCATCCATGATGTCATCCAGCCTCGAGATGAGCCTGACTATTTCGTCCCGGTCGAGGGGTGTAATGAAGGTCTTGTGGAGCAGATCCACGGTCTGATGCGTGATCGCATCGCAGTGCTGTTCCAACTCTTCCAGGCGCTCCTGGTGGGCATCCGCTTTGGGATACTCGTCGAGCAATTGAGTGAGGACTCTGGCCCCTTCATAGGTCGCCGCGGCATGGTGATTGAACAGATCGAAGAAGCCAATGTCCTTCTTAAACAGTCTTCCCAGCATCGTTTAGATCCGTGGATCGGGCAACCCGGCCAGCCCGATTGTGAACAAACCCATATTTATAGGCTATCTTGGCCGGACGGCGCAAGCGAGAAGTGGCGCAAGTGGCGCTGCCGTCGACGCATTATGCTGCTTACAAAGGAGATAGCACGCGCCAAACGCATGATTCCCGCGGCCGCGGCGCGGCGGCACGCTCACCCGCTATCGATCCTGTTCGCGAAATGCGTCCGCGGTCCGAATGAAGTGGTCTTGCCCATGAGCGCCTCACGAATCGGGGCTCGTCACGCTTTGCCTGGCGGCTGATCCCCGGCGTCAGCCGGTTTTGACGCGGCGTTCGCAATCGGACCGAACGGCGATGTCTACCCGCCCGAATTACCTGCGCGACACGAGATCACCGAAGGGGCCCAAGAGTTCGTACTTGTTCAGCCAGGTTGTGTACATGATGCCGCAAGCCCCGGGCGTCGCATCCAGAGACTCGAGCCAGCCCTTGGGGTTGTCCAGGTTGTCGGCGTCATAGTACGAGGCGGCGAGCGTCTGGAAGCCCAGGCCGGCGAAGAAGCCCAGGCTCTTCTCCCGGATATCGTAATACCAGCAGGCGATGCGCATCTCCTTCGGGATGTACTTCCACGACTCGACAAACGTTCCTTCCGCAAGGTAGTAGTACTTCTGCTCCGGCTTGGCGTTGTGGTTCGGATCCAGCATGTCCGACCAGACGAAGATCTCCGCCTCGGGATTCAAATCGCGCACCATCTTGAATTGCCTCGTGAGGCAGTCGCCCAGGATTTGTCCCATGGTCATGCCCCGGCTCCTGCACGCCTCGCACGATCCACCGACGCGTATCTCGTCCTGGCTGAGCAGGTACTTCTTCGGCGCCAGGGTCTCGTGGACCAGCTTTGCCTGCGCGCGCCAGAGGTCGTACAGCTTCGGCTCGGACATGCAGAGCGGGCTCTGGCCGTGGTAGATCGACACTCCGTGATACCAGCTCACGCGGAGACGCTCCCCGTTCCTGATCCTGCTCCCCGCCGGGATCTGAATCGCAGGGCCGTCGTGGTCGAAGCGATTGTTGAGGCCCGGATCGGTAACTTCGCCGTAGTCGCGCTTCTCCTCGTACACCGCGTCACTCTTCTCTCCCTTGACAACCAGCGGAGTCCCCATGCGGCGCAGGACATTGACCAGGCCGATCTCCTCCAGGCGCAGGTCATCGATCCAGAATTTCCCTTTGTTGCCTCCTTGCACGGTCGCGGCGATCCGGACTTTGTCGTAGCCCCAGGTGTTGAAGCCGACGGCGACCTGGTGCCAGTCAGCGGTCTTCTGGAGCCTTGGATTCTCGTACTGGAGCCTGCGCCCGTCCGCGACACCCTTCACATCCAGGCGGAAGAATCCCGAACCGAAAGGATCGGAGGAGGCCATGTCCTCGGACTTGATCCAGCAGCTCAAGCGATAGCACCGGTAGGGGTGTACCGCCGTTTCCTGGCTCAGGCTGACGTCCTGCCGGGGGAGCCTGTCGAGATTGCCGAACCGCACCGAGGCCTTCCCCTCTTTGTACGCCTGGGTGTCTACCGAGATCGCCTCGGCCGACTTCCCGGGCAGGTCGAAATCCGTGATCCGGTTATCCCTGGTGCGCTCGAAACCCCCGTTGGCGAGGCCGACCTCCGGATCCGCGACCAGCCTGGCTTGGCCATCTTTGACGATATAGAGCGCATCCTTGACAGGCAGCCCCGCGGCGAGGTTCCTGTCGTGCGCGAGGATGGCTCCGCCGTATCCGGCCGACATGAACATGGGGATGATTTCCATGTGACGTTCGGCGCAGATCCTCTGCACCTCTTTCAACCGCCTCAAGCCGTCGCCGGACATCACGCCGAGTTCGTCGAACCCGGTTGAGAGCGCGATGCCGTTCAATCCATGTTCAGAAGCGGTGACGATGATCTTCCGAATGCGGTCGAGCTCCTGGTCGTCGCGGAGACTGCTCCCGATGCGGACCCAGCGATTGGGGTAGATCTTCTTTTCGTTGCCGACGGATGTGCCGAGCAGAACCAGCCCGAGGACTGCAAACCAAATGGCGCGCTTCATGAGCTCCCTCCTGGAAGAAACCCCATGCTAAACCATGAAGCGGCCGGCTCAGGCAAAGATAATTCGCGGGGTCGTATGGGAGGAGGTAGGTCCGGTCTGTCCGACCGGACCGAAAGGGCGCGCTTCCGCGAAGCACGCCCACTACTGATACGCTTACTTCGGTGCAGGTGCCGATCCTGGCAGCGTGTATCGCAGGTTCAGCATGACCATGTTCATGTGTGTGTTTTTTTCAGCGCCGGGACCGACAAACCATGGATTACGGGTGAAGTAGGAGTACTGGGCCATGAAGGCCAGCGCTCCATATCTGGCATCCTTCCAGAACGTGTCCGTGAACCCGATCGTGCCTTCCTGGACGCTTCGGTTCTGGCTGTTGGCGCTGCCGTTGAAGCCATAGCCGACCAGCCCGCCGTTGCCGGGAGCCGAGATGGCGTTGCGTTGTATGTAGACTCCGCCGTAATAGGCGTACAGCAGGAAGTTCTTGTGCGTGAATTCGAAACCGTCCACGGTCGATCCGGAGTGGACGAGGGAAAGACTCCCGTCGTTGCGGGCCACAAGGTCAGGGGCCTGCCCGAAGATGTACCGGCCGCCGCCGTCGCTCCAGTAGTTGTTGGTGACGGCGCGGAAGCCCTTGAAAAGCTCGATGTTGAGGTTGGCCTGTGTGCCCCAGCCGGTGGCCGTGAAATGCTGGGCCGTGAGCGGATTGTAGACCTTGAAGGTACGAGCGAGGGCGCCGACTTCGAAGTGTAAGGCACGGCCGTTGGGCAGTGTCGGATCGAACGCGATTTTAGCAATGATGTCCGGGTGCAGGTTGGGCACCGCCAAGGTCGTGGTTCCGTTATTCAGCTGGGAAGAATAGGAAGGCACCAGGTTTGTTGGCAACACGGTAACACCGGCGCCTCCTGATCCGCCGATGTACTGTTCCGGGTTATCCAGCGCGACGGCCATCGTCACCTTGTCGCTCGGGTGGTAGACAAAGCGTAGCTCCGGGATGCGCCCCCAAACCAGGCCAAGCTGGTAGTTCACGTCAATCACTTGCGTGTAGAAAAGGTCGGCCGGCAGCGGGGAAATCCCTTTTCGACCGGGCGTTGCCAGGCTCCAGGTCTGGCCGCCGAGGAACTCGAACTTGCCTTTTCGCACATCCACCCAGTAAAGCCGCAGCCGGAATGGGAAGGAGTTGCTCGTGACGGCTATGTTACCGACCGACTGGTTGCCCGTGCCGCCCAGGAAATCCGACTCCCAGTAGCCGAGCACCTTTGTGCCCTTGACCTGGGTGTCGATGCGCATGCCCAGGCGCGAGTTCTGCGGGCTGAAGCGGAACTCGGTCAGGTTGCCTCCCACGCTGGTTGCAGTCCGGTACGGGAAGTTGCCGAAGTTGGTACCGATGCCGGTTCCGGTGGCCACGTCGCGAAAGACGGCTGTGAAATCCATGAACCCGATTGGCGTCAGGTAGGCATTTCCTATCTGCAACTGTAGAGGTGCGGCGGGCTGGTCCGCTTCCTTCTTTTCCGGCTGTTGCACAACCGGCGGAGGCGTCGCCGCAGAGGCCGCCGGGAACATAGGCGCCAGGCTGGCTACTTCTCCAACCACGCGCGCAGCAGATTCTGCCGGGGTTCGCCCTGCTGTTCCGACCGCGCCGCTGCCGTTGTCGACAGGCTTCGTCTGTGCGTACAGCATGCGGCGAAGTTCGTCGATCTGCCTCTGCTGCTCGGCTAACTGGCGTTTCAGTTCGTTGATTTCGTTCTGACTTGCTGCAACAGGAGTTGGAGAGTGCTGTGCCTGCGTCGATCCGTCGTCGGACGCTTGTGACTCTTCTCCAGACGCGAGAGCCGTCGATGCAAGGAAAAGCAGGCAGACCGCAAGTATGACCCTTCTGAATCGCCGGCGTGATATTTGATCCATTTTTCGCTCCAGTCGTCGGTATTGACCATCCCGGCTGTGCCCGGACCGCCGCGAAGACGG
>JAFNAH010000563.1 GCA_017860075.1 Acidobacteriota bacterium
ATCTGGATGTGGCCCGTGAGCGTGGAGATCCCGTTGTCCACCAGGTTCTCCAGGAAGCCTCGGGATATCGCGTTCAGCAGAATCATGCTCCACACCCCGATGATCACGGCGATCAGGATTACCGCCGTGCGTCGGGGATTCCGCCAGACGTTGCGCCAGGCCAACTGTAAGTGCATGTTCCGTCTCCGCGCAGGCCCCTCGTGGACCCTCAGACGTGACCAAGGGCGGCAATCGGTCGCAGGCGCCTCACCCTCAATGCCGGAAACAACGCTGTGAAGAATGTAATGATGAACACGGCTGCCGGCCCGATGGCGATGGACCACACCGACAACCGCGGGTATATGCGATCAGGAATGCCGAATTGCTTGAGAATATCGTCCGCTCCGCTCAGAGCGATGCCGTGAATCTGGAAATACCATGTCACCACGACACCCGCGCCGATCCCGCATAGTATCCCTATGGCCGTCATCGTCATCGATTCCATCAGCAGGACTCGTATCAGCCGGCCCGGGCTCGTGCCGAGGGCCATCATCACCCCGAATTCCCTGGTGCGCTCCAGGATCGCCATTACGAAGGTATTGAGGATGCTGAAGGCCACGACGACAACCAGGAACAGGTAGAAGATCACGCCGCTCATCATGTCGATCTTGATACCCTGGATCAGTCCGGGCATCAGTTCCATCCAGTCGAGCACGACCAGCGAGCGGCCGTCGGGTAGTTGTTCGACACCTGCTGCAATCTCACGTTTCAAGCCCGCCATGTCTCTCAGGTTGCGCCCCATGACGACAACTTCGTGAACGGCATCGTCCATGCTGTAGACCTGCTGGAACGTGTCGAGCGGAATGTTGACCGTGGAGCGGTCGAAATCTTCCTGGCCGGATGAAAATATCCCTTTGACGGTGAGAACCGTCGCCGCAACCGAACCGTCTCGCCCCTGGCCGAGCACCACAAGCTCGTCCCCGACGTCGACCTTGAGATTCCGGGCCAGCAGATCCCCGACCAGCGCACGGGTTCCGTCACCGGGCGCGAGATATTCCCCCTTGCGCACCAGCGATTTCAGGGTGGAGACCTGAGTCTCGCGATCCGGCTCGATACCGATCACCAGCGCGCCGTAGGTCCGCTGCCTGGAGGACACGAGGGAAAACGCGTTGGCGCGATAGGTGAAGGCCCTGACCTCGGGATTGGACGACAGGATCCGGGCCACCCGTTCCGGCTGCGGCACGACCTGGTAGATGTTGTGCTCCTTCTGGTAGCCCTTGGCCTGCACTTGCATGTACCCGGTGTGGATGCGAACCGAGAAATCGATCATCGAGTAGTAGGAGCCGAACTGCATGGAAAGCATGAAGACGAGCAGTGCGCAGGCAAAGACGATGGCGCAAATGGTCAGGATGGACCGGCGCGGGTTGCGCCAGATGTTGCGCCAGGCCATCCGGTAGTCCATGGACATGGCTGACTACCGCTCCGGGTTCCTCAGGTTTGACAGTGTGAACAGGCGATCGGGCAGGGTAGCCAGGAATTTCAGTTCCCGGTAGTCCAGCCTTGTATACTCGTTCTCCTTGTCCGCCTTGCGCATGATCCAGACCATGGGGAAGGGCTTGCCGTCGACCGGCCTGATATCGCTGGCATCCATCGCTTTCACGAGGTTCATGTCCTCGTCGTAGAACTCCTCCCGCAGGATCACGTAATCTTCACGAATTTTCAGCTTCTGCATTCCCCAGATTACCGGTGCGCGCGGCTTCGGTGTGGACTTAACCAGGTAGACCTTTTTGCCCGCGTCAGTCTCCGTGCCGGTCACCTCGTGGGTGTAGTCGATCAGCAGGGTGTCGGACTTGGCAAGGTCATTGTTGGAATAATCCGATCCCATCCACTCCTGGGACATCATGGATGGAGGCAGCTTGATGACCTGGTTCACCTTTGGATTGAAGGTCCACATCTGCCCGTCTTTGAGCAGCGTTCCGTTCCCCTGATCCTTGGCCGGCTCGATGATGAAAAAGATGCTCTCCTTTTCCCCGCGCGTCCAGGCCTTGAGCGTCATGCTTCGCTCCCAATCGGGCCGATGAACGGTCATCTTCACGGTCGAGATCGAAGCCGTCCCGCGCCAGTAGTCGAAAGCGGCCGTCACCAGCTTTACGGGGTCCGGTGCCTGCGCCTCAACGGACGGAGCGATGGACAAGGCCGAGAGGAGTATTGTCAGGATCAGATTCAGTGGGCGACGCATCGTAATTCCTCCCGATAACACCAGCATACTATGGTTCGCGAGTTTTGGGGACTGTAACTCATGCGCGCGGTGCGCACCCACGTGCAGCAAAATGGCGGTGCTGCTTCCGCTGTCGGTATCGGCATCGGAATCGGGGTCGCAGTCGCGATCGCTTTCGGTGTTTGTGGCAAGGCATGACCTGAGCGGGGAGGAAGTCGGCGCCGTTTTCGAACGCATAACGGAAGCCGGCCTGCGGCTTTATCGCGCCGGCCGCAAGGACCTTGAAGCCGATCCAGGGTGTCCGCACCGTCTTCATGAATTCGATCGTCTCCTCAGCGTACTGTTCCCAAATGCAATCGTGGTCGTCGGGGCCCCAGCTGTCCACCAGGAAGGATCTTCGTTTCTCCCGCGGCAAGGCCGAGTAGTAGTTGTCGTGGTGGATCGTCTTGAAGTGGAAGTCGGGCTTGAGGCCCGACTTCTCGCATGTGATGGGCACCTGCCTGTCATGAGCGCCGATCCCTGCAATCAAGCCGTTCCCGCGGACCATGGCCAGGAATTTATCGATCAGATCGAGTTTGCCCGACTGGACCCACCGGTCTGCTTCGGCGCCCCGGATGAAGGCCCCGACCACGCCGTTGTCTATGGCTTGCCGGGTCTTTTCCATCAGCGTCCGTCCCGTTTCGACGTCTTCTCCCTCCAGCATCACCATGGCGAGCGCCTGTATCTTTCCGCCGCGCGCTTTGCGATACCTGACCGACAGCGACTCGCCCTCGATCATGGTGTTGATGCCGTTCTGCTCGCAGAGTTCGAGCGTGTCGAAGATCTTCTCCTGGGTGCAATAATGGCGCAGAAGCTTGCCCACGTAGATCAGATCGCGGCTGTGCGCCCCGCCATAGAACGGGTTGGAGCCACAGATGAGGCGGCTGATTTCGATGTTGCCTATCTTGCCTGTGGGCATGGGGGAGGCGGCCGGCCTGGCCTGCAGGTTTACCGCCGCGATGGATGCTGCAACCGAAGACTTCATGAATGTTCGCCGACCTACCTTCATTGTCATCTCCTTTGGTTGGGGACTGACGACGCTAAGTGGTGAGCATACACGAAAAACCTCGAATCGGATGCTCTCTGATCGGGGTTAGAGGCATAGTGGTTACACCGCAGGCCCGCAAGGGCCGCTGACAAAGCGGCGCATGCGAGCCCGGGATTGGGATCCAACGCGACTGCCTTTTCGTACGATTGAATTGCCGCTCGAATGTTCCTATCCTGGGCGGACTGTTCCGCGCAGGCATTTCCGCGCAGGCAGTAGTCATAGGCTTCAGGATTCACGACCGAGGCTTTGGTGAGGCCCGCCACTTCTTCGGGCCCCGGCGCGACGCCTATTTCCTGGGCGATGGCACGCGCCACATGCTTGTAAGCGCGAGAATGTCTTTTCGATGTACGCACCTGGCCAGTTCACCAGACAGGTATCAGATCACCCTCCGGATCTTCTTCCGGGATGTTGCTGATTCCAGCCCAGGCGGCCGAGTCCGGGCAGGCGCAACGCCGGGGGCTTGAGGTCCAATCCAGCCGAGAGGCCGAAGAGGTCGAGCTCGACTCCCTCCTCGAGGCCCACGCCAATTCCTGCAAATCCGGCGAGAGTGAACTGCCATCCTGTGCCGCTCGGCATCAGAGACCGCCAGCCACGGATTGGGTAGTTCTTGCCGATGG
>JAFNAH010000564.1 GCA_017860075.1 Acidobacteriota bacterium
GCTCCCCTCATCCTCGCGGAAGAACCGCAGGCGGTATCCGGGGAGAAGCAGTTTCGGGGGACCGAGGGGAAGCGAGGCGTTGTCGCCCTCCTCGATCATAATCAGTGCCTCGGAGGTCCTCAAGGGCGGAAGCTGCAGGACCAGGGATGGCGCCGCAGTCTCCGGGTCGCCATGCCTCCACGCGGCCTCGGCCACAGACGCGCTCCAGCTTTCTTTCCGCAGATCATGGGGATCTTTCTCGACCAGGACGACGACACGGCGCTGAAACACACGTGCGCTTGTCTGCAGGACCAGGCGAGAGGCAGGAAGACTCTCATACGGCAGGCGCAAACGATAGAAGCTTCGAGCGCCTTCGCCTTGGTCGCGGCCTGCGAGCCGGCCGGGGGGGGTCGTGACTTCCAGCTCCCGCAGGTCGATTGTGAGCGGTTCCTCGACCTTCTCCAGGAGGTAGGGAACCTGGCGGCCGTCCGAGCTTGCCACACGAATATCGGACAGGTCGCTGTGCGCAAGGACAGCCGCGTCGAGCGGCACGGCTGTCAGCCCTCTCCGGCTTGACGGCAGGACGCGCGAGTAGCGGAATGCGCCGGCATCGATTGGCGCTCCAGCGGCCGGCAGAGCCGGTGTGTCTTCGACCGAGGCCTCCACGCGCGTGCTCGCGGTCTCGCCCCAATGCGCCTTGGCCGTGCGCGTCTTCATGATCGCCTCCCGCCGCGCCTCGAGATCATATTGCGGGGCACGCAGATTCGATCGGCCGAAGCGCGCCGTCAGCTGTCCTGCATCCTGGCTCTCGAAGTAGATCCAGGGAAGCTGCGCGAACATGGCCGACACTCCTCTCAAATCAAGGGGAGGGTTGTTTCCGTCGACGACCACCAGCTCCAGCTCCGCCTCCGTCGGTGTCAGGACAGGAACCTGGAGTTCTGCCGCCGCGAGATCGCCGCGAAAGGCGCGACGCAGGATACCCGATCCGAGTTGAACCGGAACGACCTCGGCCCCGGACAACTGAGCCTCCGTGACCTGCGCGCTGCGAAGAATGTCGCCGCCGCCGCAACTCAGCTCGATCGCGGTGACCGGGAGGCAGGGTCCGGGCAGTCGAAGCCGGTATCGGCTCACTCCGGGTTCACTCCCGCGCCGTTCAAAAGGCACATCGATGCGGAGCGGTGGCGCCGCCGGGCTGGTGCCTACCGCTCGTGCGGCAGCCGACGCAGGTATCGGAACGCGGCCGCTTGTCCGGTCGTCCCATGCCAGGCGAAGGTAGCGATATTCGCCGGGCTGGAATTCGAGCTCCAGGCGTCGGAGGTTTTCATCAGGCAGATCAAATAGCGTGCCTTCGGCAACCAGGAGCGTCCAACGCGTCCTTTCTCCGCTTCCTTCGAGTTGCACGCGCTTGAGGAACGGGGCAGGAAGACCGGCGACCCGCATCCGGTCGACGCGGGCCATCGAGCCCAGATCGATCTCGAAGCCGCTCGTCTTCCTGGTCGTCGGGACGGGGATCAGACGGCCCTCTATCCAGCGTGGCTCCCGCGGTGGTGGGCTGATCAGGAGGTATGGGACCTCCCGGCCGGATGCGTCGTAAATCCGGAGATCGCCCAGACCATGCTCGGCCACGAACGTCGCTCCGCCGACTGCTTCGCGCCCTCCGATCCTCGATACAAAGAATCGACTGCCGCCCGCAATCACGGCGGCGTCAAGGTCGAGACGATTGGGACCCGGTCCGCCGGGGAAAACCGTTCTCTCGTAGCGGAACGATCCCGGCCGCGGGCCGGTCTGCTCGTCTTCGGCCAGGACGACCGGGCATAGAGCGGCCACCAAGGTAAACATGATTTTGGACGCGCGAATCATTTTCCCTCCCGGGCACCCGACAGCACGAACCTCTGGAGGAGCAGGGCAACAAGGGCCAGGCAGACAGCCAGCCCGACGAAGGATCCGACACGATACAGCCCGCCGAGTCTTCCCAGGTCATGAAGGAAGCATTTCAGGATCGTGGCAACCAGGAGAAGAAGAGCTGCGATCCTCCCGGGCCGACTCCGGAGCAAGAGTCCCGCACCGAGCAATCCCAGGGCAAACACAGCCCAGCCGAGCGTGTAGGTCAGGTCCTGGGCAAGTGTCGCCGAAAAGTTGAAGGTAATGGTTGGTCCCCCCGAATAGAAGTCCGCAATCTCGATGTTCAGGAGCAGAAAGAGGAGGACCGTTCCAGCCCCAGTCAAAAGGCCCGGTGCGAGGCGCAGACCGCCCGGCATCCATCTGCGCGCCCTCGACAGGAAAAACGCTCCGGTAAACATCGCCGCTGCGCAGATCAGGTAGGTGTAGAGGTACCAGTTCCAGATCCTCAGGCCGCGGGCCTGGTACTCAAAGACCGACGGGTTGAGCGCAAGGCGGACAAAGACCGCGGCCAGCAGTCCGTACATTGTTACTGAGAACAGCAATTCCTCACGCCACGACCACGGCGCCTGCGGTCTGACTTGCTGGAGAAATCCGGCCAGGCCCGTCGTGGCGACGGCGAGGAGCGGCAACAGGTGCCAGCGCGCGTGCCATGACAGCCAAAGCAGGGCGCCCACCAGGACCAGATGACAGGTCAGCAGGAGGGGCATGGATGGGGAACCAGGCTGATTGGCCGCCACCATTGCGACGGCCTGCCCGATGAATGCGGCTGCCACGCCGGCCCCGACGAAGCCCGGATCCCCGGCAATCCTCGCGCGCCGTGCCAGGTAGATCCAGGCGAAAGAAAGGGCGACGAGCAGCAGGGCCG
>JAFNAH010000077.1 GCA_017860075.1 Acidobacteriota bacterium
GTCGGGGCCGGCCTGTTCATGAAGCCCCAGGAGTAAACTGGCAGCAACGAGGAGGAAACCAAGAATGAGACAGACAGCAGTGACGATTGCCGTGCTGGTGCTGTGCGTCGGTGCGGTCAGCGCTCAGGGGCCCGCGGCCCAGAACCCGATCGCGGCCGGCCAGAAGTTCCTTCACTCGATGGTCAAGACCAACATCATCCGCTCGGCCGAGAAGATGCCGGAGGAGCACTACGCGTTCAAGCCCACCCCGGAGGTGCGCAGCTTCGGTCAGCTCATCGCGCACGTCGCGGACGCCCAGTACGCCTTCTGCTCGCCCGTGCTGGGCAAGTCCAATCCCGCGCCGGGCATCGAGAAATCCAAGACGACGAAGGCCGACCTGGTGCAGGCGGTGAAGGATGCGTTCGCCTACTGCGACGCGGCCTATGACGGCCTGACCGACGCCCAGGCGGCGGAACTGGTGAAGTTCTTCGGCGGCGACCAGGCCAAGGTGACGGTGCTGGCCTTCAACACCGCCCACAACAACGAGCACTACGGGAACATCGTGACGTACCTGCGCATGAAAGGCCTCGTGCCGCCGTCGAGCGAACCGCGCAAGTAGCGCGGCTTCCGGCGCCAGGGCCCCTACAGCCCGAACCAGTAGGTCAGCTTCACGAGGAACACGTTGGCTGCCGGGGCCAGGCGCACGGCGAAACCGTCATGAGCGGGACCCGGCGGCGACAGGGTTCCGGTTCATGACGGATTCGGCTATCCACGATCATGCGGGACGCCTACAATGGCCTCGACGTCAGGCGGTTTCTGTCACGGTGTACGCTTGGCGGGCGGGAGTTTCTCCATGATCGGCGGGTGCGGCGCCGCTGCCAAACGATGGCGCCGCTCGGCGGACGATGGTGCCTCCAGTGAATGGTAACGATGCCGCGGGGTCAGCCGCGCGGGCCGAACCCGATAGGCGGCTCGGGTTTGAGAGGCTGCTCGCCGACCTCTCCGCCCGGTTGGTCGCTCTTCCTCCAGAGCGCGTCGATGCCGAAATCCGGAACAGCCTGAAGGAGGTCCTGGAGTTCTTCCAGATCGACCGATGCAACCTGATGCGACTTCTGCCAGGCAGGACGCATTTCACGGTTACCCACAACGCGGACGTGAGCAGCGCCTCGCCGTATCCCCTGGATACCCCCGTACCCGTGTCACTTTTCCCGTGGATATCCAGGAAGTTGCAGAACGGTGAAGTCGTCTCGTTCGGGCGGCTGCAGGAACTGCCGGAGGAGGCTGCGGCCGACAAGCCGGCCGTCGAGGCGTTTGGCATCCGGTCCGGGTTGTATGTTCCCATTGCGGCTCTGAGGTCCACCGAATACAGCCTCGGCATCAGTTCAGCAAAGGAGGATCAAAGCTGCCCGGACGAATACATCCCGCGGCTGCGACTGCTGGGGGAACTCTTCGTCAATTCGATCGAGCGAAGCAGGGCCGAGCTTGCGTTGCGCGGGCAACTGGACGAGATCGAAACGCTGAAGCATCAACTCGAGAAGGAGAACCTCTATCTTCGCGAGGAGATCAAGACCGTGCAGGGTTTCGAGAAGATTGTCGGCAGCAGTGATGCGCTCAAGTACGTGCTCTTCAGGGTCAAACAGGTTGCGGCGACCGATGCCACGGTTCTCATTCTCGGTGAGACCGGTACGGGCAAGGGGCTGGTGGCTCACACGATCCATGAATTGAGCGCCCGCAGGCACAGGCCGATGATCACGGTGAACTGCGCGGCCCTTCCGGGAAACCTCATCGAAAGCGAGCTGTTCGGGCGGGAAAAAGGTGCCTTCACAGGGGCGGATGCGAGGCAGGTCGGACGTTTCGAGGTCGCCGACGGCGGGACGATCTTCCTGGACGAAATCGGTGAGCTGCCGCTGGAACTCCAGTCAAAACTCCTCCGGGTGCTGGAGGAGGGGGAGTTCGAACGGCTCGGGAGCCCCCGAACCATCAAGGTGGACACGAGGGTGATCGCCTCCACAAACCGGGACCTGGCAGCCGAAGTCAAAGACAGGCGATTCCGGGAGGATCTCTATTACCGCCTGAACGTCTTCCCCGTTTCGATCCCGCCCTTGCGGACGCGCACCGAAGACATCCCCCCGCTTGTCCGTCACTTCGTCGGGAATCATGCCCGCAAGCTCGGCAGGAGCTACGAGTCCATCCCGAAGAGCATGATGGCAGCCCTTCAGGAGCACGCCTGGCCCGGCAACGTGCGGGAACTGGATCACGTGATTGAAAGAGCCGTGATCATCAGCCCGGGACCCGTGCTCCGGCTCGCCGACAGCCTCGAACGTGCGACGGCCCGTCCGGGCGAAGGCGCGCCCAAGGCTCTTTCAGAGATCGAGCGGGACCATATTCTGAAGGTTCTCGAACGGGCCGGCTGGAAGATCGAGGGCGACGGCGGTGCCGCCTCCATTCTTGGACTCCATCCGAACACTCTCCGATCCCGGATCAAGAAACTGCAGATCAAGCGCCCTTGAGAATCCACTCCCTTCCGGTCACCACCCACGACATTTCGTAGATCCGCGAAACATCGTAGGCCCTTCTTCGCGCGTCCCGCTTCGAAAGGCTCTCCAGATTCGGGAATGAACCAACGATCTGAGGCGTTTACAGCCAGTCGGCCGGACTTGTCCATTCTGGAATGCTTCTTGCCGCAAGGTCTGCGGACCTGCTGAAGGACACGGCAAGCGCGGTGGCCGATCGAGCGAGGAATTCCGGCACGAACCTGCGGTCCGAAAAGACGGCCGGAGAATCCCATGGAACTCACCATCGAGATGAGACCGAAACCGGGAAAGCTCCAGGAGCTTTGCCAGACGCTTCAGGCCATCCTCCCGACTATTCGCAAACGACCAGGATGCCGGGAGTGCCGGATCTCCCTGGAAGAAGAGGTTCTCTCTCTTTCGTCGGATTGGACAACAGAGGCGGGCGTCGAGAGGTACATACGGTCCACAAACGGCGCTGCGCTCCTCGGGGCCATCGATGTGTTGAGTGCCGAAGCGGCAGTCAGGACGGATCGCGGCTCGCCGCCGGAAGGGATCGACGTCCTTAAGCGGATGAGAAAGAGACGATAGCTCGAATCAGTGGGAGGTAAGACCATGAGAAGCCGTGTGCAAGTGCATCCCATGCCCTGGGCCTTGTCGATCATCGTGATCATGATCTCGGTCCTGCCCGGTGTCGCTGGAGCCCAGGACATTCCCCCTGGGCCCTCGACCTCGCTGCCGGTGTACGTCGGGGCACCAGCGGAAGCACTTTCACTTCCACCGGTTCATGTCCCGCAGAACCCCTTCTTGGCGCTGAACCCCTGGAACAGCGTCCACAATGACGCGTGGATGAGCGACGTCTACGATATCGCGGGGCCCCTGGGCGGCCAGCCGGCAATCCTCGCCTCGAGTCTGGACGCAGCGCGTCGATGGGATACGTCCCCCGCTTTCGTCTGCGGAGCCCTCACCTTTGACAGCCGCGGCCGGATCGTGACGACATGCGGCTCGCGCAGCCTCCCTGGGGCGTCAAACCCGGAGTCCAGCCTGGTACTCATCGATCCTCTCACCCTCGAGGTGATGGCCTTCGAGCATCTGGACTTGCCCCCCAATCCGGAGGCCGCCTATGGCAGTTCTTACATGTACCTCGACAACCGCGATCGGGCGGTCGTGACCGTGATGGACCACGTGTTGGTCTTCGAGCAGAAGGGACCGCCGCGCCACCCCAGATTCAGCAAGGTGGAGGACTACGATCTGTCGGCTTATGTGGGCACAAATGAAAACATCCAAACGGTGATGCCGGATTGGCAGGGGCGGCTCTGGTTCGTCGTCCGCCAGTCAGGGCTCGTTGGTGTGCTCAACACGGACACGGGCGCTGTCGGCTCCCTGAAGCTCTGCGAGGATCCAACCTACCCGACCGCATGCGAATCCGAGCAGATCGCCAACTCGTTTCCCATCATCAGGATCGCAGCGGACGTCTCCGATGCGTTCGTTGTGACGACCAGGGCGATGTATCGGCTCAGGGCCGGCCGCGACGGCGTCCCGCAAGTCCAATGGCGGTCTGAATACAAGAACATCGGCGTCACCAAGGACGGCCAGCTCAGTCCCGGGTCGGGCACCAGCCCGACACTCATCGACGGGGGCAACTACGTGGCGATCACGGACAATGACGACCAGATGCACGTTGTGGTGTACCGGACAGCCGTTGACTTGGGCCGGCATGAAGAGCGGGTTGTCTGCGAAGTACCGGTCTTCGAACGTGGGGCCGGGGCCTGCGAGGACTCGCTCATCGGCGCAGGCCGCTCGCTAATCGTTGCCAACCAGTACGGGTACAAGCTCATCGGGGATACGCTGAGGAGCACACCGACCGAGCCTGGAATCGCCCGCGTCGACATCGACGAGCAAGGCAAGCACTGCAGGCTTGCCTGGACGAACGATGACGTAGCGGCGCCCCAGGCCGGGCCGAAGATGTCGACCGAGTCCGGGCTCGCGTATTTCGTCACGAGGAAGTACGACCAGACCGTCCAAGGGTACGAGCCGTACGGCCTGGACGTGTATTACTGGACCGCCGTCGACTTCCGCACGGGGGAGGTCGTATGGGAGCAGCAGATAGGCACCGGGACTGCATTCGACACGTACGTGCCGGGGCCGGCGATCGGGCCCACCGGCGCGCTGTACGTCGGGGTCAACGGCGGGTTGATCGTGATGTGGGACCGTGACTGACACCTGCCGAGGTGGCCGGCATCCGGCCGCTGGTAGTAGTGCGCGGGATTGGTTTGCAGCGCGTGCCGGCCGAGTTGAGGTCGAATTCGAAGCCCGCACTTGTGTCGAAGTAGCTGTCGAAGCACACACCGACAATGTCACCAGCCAACCCGTCACGCCGGGCGGGGTACCTGGTGATCTTGGTCATGTCGTCGTACGCGCGGATCGCCAGATAGAGATGCTGGTCGTCGTAGAGGATCTTCAGCCCGGTCTTCTGCGGCGGCACCCCGCCCTCGACGGGCAGCTGCCGGACGTAGTCGCCCGCCCACTCCCCTTCCTTCCAGGCCTCGTCGTCCAGGTGCCAGTCGACCGACGGCGGCTGCCCCGCGAGCCGCTGCGTGCTGTAAATGCGCGGTGGGCGGGCACGGCCGGCATCCGGAGCCTGCGCGAAGGCAGACAGGCCAAGGGCCCACGGCAGGGCCGCGGCGAGCGCGGCGAGCAGCCGGCGCCGCCTCTCCCAGCCCGACGTACGCCCCAACAGGCTACGTCGCCTGTGCGCGCCAGCCGGCGGCAAACAGCCGTACTGGCCCGAGCAGGCCCGAGGCGTGCAGCAGCGAGTCCTTTCGCCAGTGACGCCACGTCGTGAACGTGATCCGCTGGCCCTTGGGCCTGGGCGCCCCCTCGGCGAACCACTTCGGAACTTCCCGTATGGCGTTCGGGTTCCGCGCCTGTCCGCCGACGGCAGTCCCCTCCGGACCGAACGCGTACTCTTCCGGAAGCTGTTCATCGCCGATCAGCCGGTTGGGCCAGAGATTCGTGACGCGGATCTCCAGGCGGTTCTCGCCCGGGCGCAACGCGTCCCCCAGCGCCACCCGATACGGCGGTTTCCAGACGAGACCCAGGTTGCGCCCGTTGACCAGCACCTCGGCGAGCACTTCGACGCGCCCGAGGTCGAGGAACAGCTTCCGATCCGCGGCGGTGATTCCGGGCGGCACGGCGAGCGTCGTGTGATACGCGGCCGTGCCCGAGAAGTACTTGACGCCAGGATCCGGGTGCTCGTGCAGCGAGAGGAGCTTCGGCAGCGTGACGTCCGCCGGCGCGCCGAGGTTCGGCGGGAACGTCAGTCGCCATGGCCCGTCCACGACGAGCGGGCGCGGCAGCCCGGCGAATCGGGCGACCGTTTTGCGCCCGGCTCCGTCGAGCAACTGGTATTCACCGTCCTGCCAGAACAGCAGGCCGCCGGGCCAGGGTTCGATGGCAGCCGGGGCGTCGGGGTCCGGCAGCTTCGCGGCCAGTTCACGGATACGTGCCTCGCCGAGCGCCTCGGGCACGAGCGCCGGCGCCGTCATGTCGCCCTCGAAGTGGACGAAGCGGATGTTCGCATCGGGCGAACCCAGTCCCGGGTGCACCGTGCGGCCGGTGCGCAGACCCGATTTCACCAGTTGCCCGTTGACGTACAGTGACGGCGTGCCGTCTCGATAGACCACCGCCACGTGGTTCCAGCCGGCGAGCGGAACCGCCGCCGCCAGGACCGGGGCGAACAGCCCCCGGGCGCGCTCGTATACGACGACGGCATCGCGGCCGGCGGCGAAGCCGGCGGCGGAGTGGCCGTCACCGTACAGCGCGTCGCCTTCGGGCGGATGCACGACGAAGCACGAGCCTGTTGCTCCAGCCGTCCCCTGCGTGGACTCGGCCGGGCCGCGCCGGTCGGGAAGGAACGCCGCCAGGGCTCCGCCCCCGCCGCCCCCAATGCCCGTCGAGGCGATCTCAATCTCCGGCTTGATCCAGGCCGAGATGGTGAAGGTGTTGGCAATCGACGCATGCGGAGCCGCGGGCGCGGCCGGATGGTCTGACGTGGACACGAGGACCTGCCCGGCCCGAGAGATGGAGCGCAGCGCA
>JAFNAH010000565.1 GCA_017860075.1 Acidobacteriota bacterium
CCTGGTCAGCCAGGACTTGTGTCTAACGATGTGGGCGAAGCCCCGGGTCAGCAGACAGCGACGTTATCGAGCAGTTGGCAGGTCCGGTCTGTTGAGGCTGCGTCGAAACGAACTATGATTCGGGCTTTCAGCCCTCTAAGCCATTGTGGCTCCTCCAACCTGGCGCGTTGCGCCAGGCTGGTATGAGGCGGGCCTTCGGCCCTTGGGGCGATATTCGAGTCAAGATATGGAGCGCTGAAAGCGCTTTCTCATGGCAGCCCAGGGCGTGAGTCCCGGGTCTGCAGGCAGCGACGTTGATGAAGATACGGAGCGCTGAAAGCGCTTTCTCATAGCAGCCCGGGGCGTGAGCCCCGGGGTTGCGTTCAGTCCAGGAAACCAAGGGCTGAAAGCCCGCTCCATAGATTTCTGAGGCAGTCTCGCCATCCCATAGCTTCCGGATCGCGTGGACATCGGCCGCGCGTTCCGCTATATTGCTGGCGCATGAGCGTCATCAAACAGCAACCCCTGAGCCTTCTCGAGCGACTCTACGTCACAGAGGCCGCGAAGGGGCTGGCCCTGACCGCACGGCACTTCTTCGCCAATTTCCCACGGCACGTCGCACGCGGCCTGGGATTCAAAGTGGGGAAGGGCGGAACCGTCACCTACGAGTACCCGGAAGAGCGACGCCCGCTCGCGCCGCGGCTTCGCACCCGTCACCGCTTGACGAAGCGCGCTGACGGGACACCCCGCTGCGTCGCATGCATGATGTGCGAGACGATCTGCCCGGCGCGCTGCATCCACATCGTCGCGATGGAGCATCCCGACCCCAACATCGAGAAGATGCCGCGGATCTTCGACATCGACCTGGGAGTATGCGTGTTCTGCGGTTTCTGCGTGGAGGCCTGCCCGGAGGACGCCATCCGGATGGACACCGGGATCGTCGAACTGGCCAGCTACACCCGCGAAGGGATGGTCTACAGGATGGAGCAGCTGCTCCAGTAAGTCCTCGAGGGATAAGACTCCGCGCTAGCCGCGGGCGCTGCGGAGCCTGAGCGGTTTTACGTCGATGTCCTTCCGTACGGCGATCAGCTCGGCCACGATGCTGATGGCGATCTCCTCCGGCGTCTCCGAACCGATGTCGAGCCCGATCGGGGCGTACACCCGCTCCAGGCGGGCCTGGTCGACGCCCTCCTTTTCCAGAGTGCTCAGGAGGAGCCCGGACTTTCTCTTCGACCCGAGAAGCCCGATATAGCGGGCCGGCGTGCCGACCGCGTGCCTCAGGCACTGGAGATCGTAATTGTGCCCGCGCGTGGCGATCACGAGGAAGGACGAATCGCTGACAGGGAGCTGCGGCAGGATTTCCTCCCACGGACCGGAATAGAGCGCCTCGGCCATCGGGAAGCGTTCGCGGTTCGCGTATTTGACACGGTCGTCGATCACTGCGATCCTGAAGCCGACGCCCCGCGCCGCTTCGGCCACGCACTGGCCGATGTGACCCGCTCCGAAGACAAAGAGCATGGGATCAGGCAGGACAGGTTCCACGTAGACCTCCATTGTGCCGCCGCATATGAGGCCGCTTTCCTCGGCGTCATCATCGGTCAGGTCGAAGCTCAGGAGGCTCGGCCTCCCGGTCCGGATGGCCTCCCGCGCCGCATTGCATACTTCCGCTTCCGTGCAGCCGCCGCCTATACTGCCGCTGGTCCGGCCGTCGTCGTAGATGAGCATCTTGGCCGCGTCTCTTCGGGGCGTCGATCCGCGGCGGGCGATAATCGTGGCCAGCGCCGCCCTTTCGCCCCTGCTCCTCAGCCCTACGATTTCCTCAAATACATCCGCCATGTATGCCAGCTTCCAAATTCAAAATTCCAGATTCTAAATTCCCCTTGTGCCCAGGCAGCAGCTTTCCCACTTCCCCAAACCGCTCGTCCGTGCCGATTGACTGCCATTTCTCCCCGATGGTACCATCCCTTTTTGCGTTTTGCTCGTGCAAGATTGCCGCGAAACGGCAGCGGCGCTTCAACTTCACAGTTTCCTGACTAAGTCGAACCTATTCATTCCGACAGGTGACCTCTCTTCGACGTCGCAATCATCGGCAGCGGACCCGGCGGCTACGTCGCCGCCATCAAGGCCGCCCAACTGGGGTTGAAGGTCGCCCTGATCGAGAAGTACTCCAAGCTCGGCGGGTGCTGCCTCCACTGGGGCTGCATCCCCACGAAATCGCTCCTGCTCAACGCCGACCTTTACGAGAAGGCCCTGAACGGACGGGAATTCGGGATTCTTTACAAGGACATCAATCTCGATCTCCGCATGGTCAAAGCGAGAAAGGACCGGATCGTCAAGAAGCTGACCATGGGCATAGACTTCCTGATGAAGAAGAACAAGGTCACGATTTTCAAGGGGAAGGGAACCATAACCGCACCCGGCAGCATTGAGATCGAGGGCGAAACGACAACGGAAGTCCGGGCGAAGAACATCCTCATCGCTACCGGTTCGGAGGCCAGGATGTTTCCCGGCCTGGAATCGGACGGCCAATACATCCTGACCAACAAGGAGATCCTCGACCTCGAGGCAGTCCCCAGGTCGCTCCTCATCGTGGGCGCGGGGGCGGTCGGCATCGAGTTCGCCTCGATCTTCTCACGGTTCGGAACCGAGGTAACGGTCATCGAGATGCTGCCCCGCATCCTCCCCGTGGAGGATGCGGAGATCTCCGCGGAGCTGAAGAAGATACTCCTGAAGAAGAGGATCAAGATCCTCACCGACGCACCGCTGCAGAATATCGCCATCGAGGACGGGAAGGTGCAGGCGACCGTCACCCTCCCCGGGGGAGAGACGAAGACGGTCGCCGCCGAGAAGGCGCTGATCGCGATCGGGCGCAGGCCGGTCAGCGAAGGCATCGGCCTCGAGCGGGTCGGCGTGTCCACGAGCCGGGGCTTCATCCCGGTGGATGCGCAGATGGCGACGAACGTTCCGGGCTTCTATGCGATCGGCGACGTGATCCCGACCCAGCAGCTGGCTCACCTCGCGTCTCACGAAGGGATGCTCGCCGTCAGGCGCATGGCCGGCGAGGAGACGACGCCGCTCAATTACGACCTCGTTCCGAGCTGCACCTACTGCAGCCCTGAGG
This sequence comes from Acidobacteriota bacterium, assembly GCA_017860075.1. Classification (GTDB taxonomy): domain Bacteria; phylum Acidobacteriota; class UBA6911; order UBA6911; family UBA6911; genus JACADW01. Next base: position 3,101 of record JAFNAH010000565.1, read on the forward strand.
TCGCCAGCGTCGGGCTGAGCGAGAGCTCGGCGCGCGATCGCGGCTATGACGTCGTGACGAGCAAGTTTCCGTTTGCCGCCGTCAGCAAGGCAACCGTCCTCGGCGAGAACGAAGGCTTCGTGAAGCTTGTGTGCGAGAAGAAGTACAAGCAGATCCTGGGTATCCACATGATCGGCCCGCATGTGACGGAACTGATCGGAGAGGGGGCGGCGCTCATCGGCCTGGAGGCGACGGCCGAGGATGTTTCACACATGATCCACGCTCATCCCACCGTGTCGGAAGGGATCATGGAAGCAGCCCACGCGATCTACGGAGCTGCAATTCATTTCTGAGGCTCGGCGTGACGCAGTCCGCAAAAGACTGTTGGGCGGCCTGGCTCGGGCGGGTCGACTACCGGCGGGCGCTCGACCTGCAAATGAGGATCTGCGCGTTCCGCAAGCTCGACCGTGTGCCGGATGCGCTTCTCCTCCTGGAACACCCGCCGACGATCACGCTCGGACGCAACGGCAAGTGGCACAACCTGCTGGTCCCGGACGAGACACTGAAAGCGAGGGGAGTCGAGCGGTACGAGACCGACCGGGGCGGCGACATCACTTTCCACGGTCCGGGACAGATCGTGGGATACCCGATTTTGAAACTCGAGTCCTCCGAGCGCGACGTCCACCGTTACATGAGGAACCTGGAGGAGTGCCTGATACGGACGCTGAAGCTCTTCGGGATCGAGAGCGGTCGCAACGAGCGCTACACGGGTGTCTGGACGAGTCAGGGCAAGATCGCCGCCATGGGCGTTCACATCAGCCGGTGGGTCACCCGCCACGGGTTCGCGCTGAACGTGAACACGGACCTTGCCTGCTACGGCCTCATCGTTCCATGCGGGATCACGGGCAAGCAGGTGACCTCGATGGAGAAACTGCTGTCCCGCCGGGTCAACCTGGGGGAGGTGGTGAATCGGGTTGCGGTCGAGTTCGCAGCGGTTTTCGACCGGGAACTGGTGTGGAGATCGGGCGATGCGCTGCTCGCGGAGTTCGAGACGGCGCAACGGGATCCGGAGAGCGGCCGCCGGGTCCCCGCGGTGCTCTGAAGCGTATGAACAAAGTCCGAAAAGCGAGCGCACCTCGCGCAAAGTCGAAGGCCATGGACCTGGATGCCGAGACGCACCGGCGCATGCTGCATTACATGGTGCTCACCCGCGAGCTCGAGGACCGGATCGAACGCAAGC
>JAFNAH010000566.1 GCA_017860075.1 Acidobacteriota bacterium
ACGCGTCCAGCCGAAATCGTCAGATTCTTTCTGCTGACGGATACGGAAACTCCGCCGGGGCTGGCAGCGCCGGGTCGAGATGTCGCCTGAGGGCCGCATCGCAGATAGCATAGCCCCAGTTGATCAGTCGTTCCTGAAGGCCCGACTCGAGCTTCTTCAGCCGGGTAGGAATGGCAGCCAGCCTTCTGGTCTTCTCCGCCGGGCACGGCAGCGAGTCCTGCAACCGGTAGTCGGTGATGTCGCTCCCTATTCCCCAGTATGCGCCCGCTCTCTTCCCCGCTCTCAGAGAATAGACAACCTGCCGCTTGCGCAAGCTTCTCACCTGGTTGTCGGTCAGATCGTAGACACGCAGCGCATGCCGCGCCCAGTCGTTCTTTGGTTCCGGCTCGGCGCACAGCCCGCTCCCGCCATCGCTGACCAGGATAGTCCTGTACCGCTTCCACGCCGTCTCGAGCCCCAGGTTGTCGTACACGCCGCCGTCGGTCAGGATCACGTCGGTCGTGTACGGTTTCGTGTGCAGGTCCTCTCCGCGATCCGGCGGGCTGAAATCAGAAGCCCTGAGCCTCAGCCTCACCGGCGACAATACGGGCGGGAATGCTGACGAGGCCGCAACTGCCAGGGCCAGCGGGATCCTCGGATTGCGAACCTCGCCGACCCGGTAGTCTCGCATGTAAGGTTTCATGAAGCGCCAGAGTGCTCCCGACTGGACATTGGTGGCATTGATCACAAAACGCGGAGGATCATCAGGCAGGTCCTGGAGCGTCGCATCTCCGAACAGGCACCTCCTGTAGGCGGCAGCAAGCCTAACCGGGACAGTGCCCGGGAGGAGGGCACCGATGATGATGGCGGGCAGATCTATCGTCCTGCCGGCCAGTGAACGGATCGGGCGGACAACTGCGGATTCGAAGCGCCGGCCCACTCCGCCGGCATCGAATGCGAGGCTTGACCAGTTCAGGCCGAGTACGCCTGCGATGATCGAACCGCCGGACACACTGGAGATTCTCTTGAGGGAGGGAAGCCGGCCGGCTTCATTCAAACGCCAGAGAGCCCCCAGGTGAAACAGCATGGCCCGGTATCCGCCGCCCGAGAGGCAGAGCGCCATGCCGTCTTCCGGCCCCGGGCGTCCCCTGTCAGGTTCGATCACAGTAGCAGGGGATGACGGGTCGTGCATTTCGGTCTGCATCTCTTGATCCTCCCGCGGTCAGAATGTCCGGCAATCGGCCACGCCCTGGGAGGCGTGGGTATCGCTTGCCCCGCTCAGAGGGGCGAATCGCACCTGCAGTCGGAGTCGAGATCAAGATCGGGGTCGATATCGCCATCGCTATCGGACCCAAGGCAGCATCGATCAGGAGTCAAGTCGGTTCAACATGCTTCCGACTCCCGGCACCGATTGCGACACCGATACCGATCCCGACACCGAAATTGAGAAACCGGCCGCACAGCCCCGGGCCCTGCCGTTCAGCTCTCCGGAGACACCCGCTTGGGAGGCCTCTCGATGACCGACTGCCGGACTGCGACGATAGCCGCGGCAGGCCGCTTCCCGGCAAGGAACTCCTCAGCCCAGGATTCCGGCGCCGGGCTGCGCAGGACTGTAACCTCGAGGTGCGCCGACGGTTCGGCAGTCAATCCGGGATCAAGCGCACAGGAAGCCTCGAGGTACACAAGCGAACCAAGTTCACGGATGTTCGGGCCTTGTCCCCGGAACAGGTCACTCAAGCCGCTGTTGAACGTCGACGTAACCTTCTCGCCGAACTCTGCCATGGATTCCAGCGCCTCAGCCGGGTCGACGCCGGCCGAATTCCTGAATCGTGCCATCGCGCAGCCGGCTTCGCACGCATGGCGGATGGCCATGGCTTCGGCAGCCAGGAGGCTCCGGGTCAGGTGATCGTTTCCCGCCGGGTCGAACGCCGTTTCGCGCAGGCGATCCAGGCTGCCCGGGCCGTAATCCTGCGCGTGCTTTCTCAAGTCGTCGATCTCGAGGAGCAGCCCGCGCACCTGCTCCATGCGCGACAGGAGCGTCGCCCCGGTGATCCCGTTGAATATCATGGCCCGGCGTTCGGCATCGTCGCGGTAATCCCAGTAGAGGTCCTCGTCCGTATCAAGCTTCAGATCGCCCCTGCTTAGAAGTATCGAGGTTGAAACCGGCAGGGACTGATAAACGAGCACCTGCGCGGCGATGCCGGATTCGGCGGCAACGAAGCGGTGCGGATCCTGGAAATAGCACAACGGGATAATCCTGCGCAGGGCACGCTGCACCGCTCGCGACATCGCCATGTAACGGACGTCCCGTGCGCTTTCCGGTGATTCCTGCCAGGCGGCGACGGCCCTGCCCGGGAGGCTGATGCGCAGCGATAGAAGCGTGTTACCGAGGCATCCCCTGCCGCCCCCCTCCAGCGAGAGGCTGCAGATGGTGGCGCAACTGCAGGGCACGCATCGAGGGAAATGCCATGCGGAAAATGTAGCTGTAAGCCATGGAGTCTTCGAGCTGCGCCGCAGATGCGAAGGTACGCAGCGAATCGCCTGCGTGTGCGAAGACTTTACCGGAAATCGACAGGTTGCTGCGCCACTTGTGTCTCGCCCTTATCTCATCACGAGCTCCGAGCTCATATACGAAAATCCGTCCCCCGTCCTCGATCACGGTCATGCTGGACAACGAGTTCGCCAGCCGCGCCACGGAGCCTGCGAAGTACGGGAGATTGATCTCGACCTGACTCTGGCGCCGGATCCCGTGACTGAGTACGGCACTCCGCAGAGTGACACCGGGTCGGCTTTCCAGCAGCACCGTGCGCCAGTCTCCGTCGATCACACTGGCAAGCAGGCCGGCCACTTCCGGATCGCGCGAAAAATCGAAGGAGACGTCAAGCAGGGCGGATTTCGTGGTGGTACTCGAGTATGCCGCTCCAAACGAGGCTGAATATGTCTCGCGGAGTGCCGAGAGGGTTGAATCGAAGATACTCCGGGCTTCCCGGTCGAGGAACGCGAGTGTCTTACGCACCTGTTCCAACCCCTCGAGGCTCAGGTTCTCGCCGAGGAACCTGGAGAGTGTTGCCTTCAGCCAGGGATCGATGGCCTCGAGTGAAATCCGGTCGAGCAGCTGGCGGACGCGGTCGAGGTGCAGGTTGCGGTTCACGTGGCAGGCCAGCTCCTCGAGAACGTTTCCATCGAGGATTGCCAGCGTAGAGGCGGCTGCCTTGCCGACGGAGCGGATCTTGTCACGGTCGGAGATCACGGTCAGCAGATCATCATCAACGGCGGATTCCAGCCAGCGCCCGGCGAGAGTTTCGAAGGAGGCAGGGTCGCGGAGGTACTCTTCGATTGCCTGTTGGATCCCCGCTTCGGTCGAATCGGCCAGCGAGCGGAGAAACCTTGCGAACTCGGAATCCAACTTGCCGTCGTTCCTGCGCAACTCAAACCAAAGCAGGCTGCAAACCTGGGCCGGCAGTTCACCCCATCCGTCGAGGAAGTCCTGGATGCGGGCGCGCGCCTCGGCCAGCCTGGCTAGCTCCTCACCGGCGTATTCGGCCAGGCGGTTCCTGACATAGGCGGCAACGAAGCCGGCGAACATTTCGGGCAACGGAACCGAAAGGTCCGTCCACCTGCGAAACATCTGCAGGTCTTTGACGATCTGGGTCCCGTGGAGTCCGAATACCGCGGCGACGAGGTCGTCGAGATCACCCGGTCGCAA
>JAFNAH010000078.1 GCA_017860075.1 Acidobacteriota bacterium
TCGTGCCTTTCGGGACCATACGGGTTGGTGTGCCGGCTGAGTTCTTTATTGAGAAATTCAGTGACATCGCGGCGTTCAAGAAGGGCAAGGAGGTGCTGCAGATAGGCAAGTTTCATTCACCTCCCCGGCTTGAGGACCTCGACTCGTTGACGTTGGGGCCGGATGAGGTTGAGACCCTCAGGCGATGCCGTGTCGGGAGTTGCGGTCTGAAGATGACCGCGGAGATGATCTCCCGGCTTCAGAGGGAAGTGAACTGGTCCGCACCGGACTGGCAGCGGCTGGCCATGATTGCCTATCGACGGCTTCTGTTCGATTACGTAAATGCCTACCTCCAGAAAGGACCCTCTGCGCTGGCTGTTTACCAGGACAAGCCGGAGCCTCTCCGCCTGGCTGATGAGCTGAGGTCGATAGTCAAGGCCTCGCCCTACCTCGAGCAGTACCTTCCCGAACTGAACCATCACCTGGTTTCATTTCCCGACAGGCGGGTGCCTGACAGCGAGCATTTCCTTTACTGGTCCCAGGAAAAATTCGGATTCAAACCGGTGGTGAGCGTGACCGACGTCAGTATCTGCCGCGTCGTGCGGGGCGACCAGATATCCTACGTGGTCGCCTCGATGCAGATCTACGCGGATCACTACTTCACAGGCTCTCTGGGTCTGGCGGCGTTTGTCGACAAGAACCGCGGGCGCCCGGGCTCCGATACATACCTGATATACCTGAACCGGACTCGGGTGGACCTGCTGCAGGGAGCTTTCAGCGGCTTGAAGCGTTTCTTCATCAGGCGGCGGTTGTTGGATGGAATGGAGAAGTACCTCCGGCTGGTAAAGCAGCGGCTCGAGGCCGAGTACCGGTCCGGCAAACGGGCATAGGAATCACACCGCCAGACACGCGACGAACATCACCGCTGCAAGGATCAGCAGGACACTCAAGCCAAGAAGGATCGCGTGCAGCCACCACGGCGGGCCGGCCGGCATTCCTTCCGCCGTCTCCGTCAGACCGGGTATTTCACAGTCGGGCCGGGTCATATCGTCAATGCGGCGCGGTGGCTCATCGTGTCGACAGTGTTGGCGGCGCAATCAGGAGCGGATTGCCACAGGCGCCAGTAAGAACCATGGGCGTCGAGCAGTTCCTCGTGGCTGCCCTGCTCCAGGATCCGGCCCTCGCGGAGCACCGCTATCCGGTCCGCATGGCTTGCGACGGCCAAACGGTGCCCGATCAGGATGATAGTCTTGCGCTGCTTCAGGCTCTGCAGCAGTCTCAGGATGTGCCGCTCGGCATCCGGGTCGAGATGGCTTGTGGCTTCATCAAGGACCAGGATCGGTGGATCTGAAACAAGCGCGCGTGCGATCGCCAGGCGCTGCCGCTGGCCGGAGCTGAGCGCCAGACCCCGCTCGCCGACCCTTGTGCCCAGGCACTGCGGCAGTCGTGAGACGAATTCCTCGAGCCCCACCGCACGAACGGCCCGGACCGCTGCCTCCATTTCACCTCGATGATCTCCGGGCATCAGGTTTTCCTCGATTGTGCCGCTGAAGAAGAAGGCATCCTGGTCCACATAGCCGATTTGCGAACGCAACGAGTCAAGGTCGAACTCGCGCAGGTCATGTCCGTCTATCCTTATCTGTCCGGCCTGGGGGTCATAGAACCTCATCAGCAGCCTGGCGAGCGTGGATTTCCCGCTGCCGCTCTCTCCTACGATGGCAAGGAGCGAATGGGGTGGAATGGAAAGCGTGATCTCGCGGAGGACCGGCTCGCGCGTTCCATAGCGGAATGCGACCTTCTGGAGGTCGATTCTTCCCGTGATACCAGAGGTGGGAACGGGGTTGCCCCGGTCTTCCGCAGACTCAGGTCGAAGATCCAGGATGTCATACAGGCGCTCGGCCGCGATCCACGCATCCTGAATTTGCTGATTCAGATCCGCGAGCCGGTTCAAAGGCTGCAACATGTAGAGGAGAACGGAATAGCAGGCAACCATCTGGCCGGGCGTCAACTTGCCTCCCAGCACCAGCCAGCCGGCGTTCCACAGCAGGGCGACGAGGGCGAGCGACGTCACGATTTCGCCCGCCGAACCGGAAGCCACTCCCCATAGTGCTGCACCAAATGTCTCCCGCAGAAGACGCACGAGGGCGGCCTCTGCCTTCTGCCCCTCCTTCTTCTCGGTTCTGAAGGCCTTGATCGTGGCGATCCCGGCAATGCTCTCCACCAGGCGGGATTGCAGTTCTGCCGCCAGTTCCAGGGCCGATCGCTGTGCGCGCCTCAGCGGGCGGCTCGCCACGAAGAGTACCGATGCCATCACGGGCACAGCCAGCAGGACCGACCAGGCGAGCCTGCTGTTGAAGCAGAGCAGGACGGTGAACCCGGCAGCCATTGTGGCGGCATCGATCAGCAGAGTCAGTGTCGAGCTGCAGATCATCATGCGGACCTTGACCGCGTCAGCGAGCCGCGAAAGGATTTCCCCGCTTGCTCGAGTTTCGAAGAACTCCAGCGGCATGGCAAGCACGCGGCGATAATAGGTGAGCATGAGAGAAAGGTCCACAGCGCGGCTCACATATGCGGACAGTGCGCCGCGGACTGCACCAAAAGCAGCTCGGATCAGGACCAGGATCAGAAGTCCCGCGCTCAGCCAGCGAAATAGCCACTCGTCTCGAGTGACGAGTACCCGGTCCAGGAGCACTCGCAGGTAGAGGCTCGTTCCCAGGCCGAGCAGGGTGAGAAACACGGTTGCCAGGAAAGTCTCGAAGAGCAGGAGGCGGTTTTTGCTTAGGAGGAGGAACAACCCGCGGCGCCTGCCGGAACATGCATTGCCTCTTTGAAAGGTCGGAGCCGGAACCAGCAGGATGAGGACTCCGCTCCAGATAGTCCTGAACCGGTTGAGGGGATGACGGACGATTCCCCGGGCGGGATCGGCGACCGTTACAATGCCGGCTGCAACCCGGAGGATCGTGACATAGTGCAGCAGCCCTGCCTGAGTTGTATGGGCGATGCAGGGCAAGGGAACCTGTGCGAGCGCTTCCACGCTCCCCCGGACCCCGCGTGCCTCAAACCCCAGCCTTTGAGCGGCCTCCACGAGGCCCAACACATTTGTCCCGCGCCTGTCCGTGCCTGCGTATTGACGAATCAGGGCGATCGGGATCTTGAGGCCGTGGACACGCGCCACCGTCGCAAGGCAGGCCGCCCCGCAGTCAGTGAGGTCGGTCTGCCGGACACATACGTAGGGCTTTATCATTTCGGGATAACGGTCACAGCCATTCGAGTCGTGTGCCGTGCTCTCCGACAAGCGCCAGATAAAGAGCTTCAAGAGAATGGAACCTTTGCCCGTGCGATGCCAACTCTATGCCTGCTGCCAGGTGGCTCAGGCTGCCGTGCCAGACAAGCCTGCCCGCCTTGATGATGGCGACCTCGTCGCAAAGCCGTTCGACCGTTTCCAGCGCATGCGAAGTCAGGAATACCGTACGTGCGGTCGCTGCGAACTGCCGGAGCCATGTCTTGAGCATGGCAGCGGATGCAGGATCGAGGTCTGCAAAAGGCTCATCCAACAGGAGAAGGTCGGGCCTGTGGATTATTGCCGCTGCAAATGCCACCTTTCTCCTCATACCGCTGCTGTATTCCGCGAGCGGGCGCCTAAGGGCGCTCGACAGGTCGAGCACCTCGATCAGTTCGTCCACTCTCCGGCGAATCGTCGCGCGGTCGAGTCCGTACATGCGCGCGTTGAAGGTGAGAAACTCCCCGGCCGTGAGGTGATCGAACAGCGCGAGCCTTTCCGGCATAACACCGATGCGCCTCTTCAGCTCGACGGAGTCGCCGGTGAACTGCTCGCCCAGCAGTCTTATGGTGCCCGTGGTCGGTTCAATCAAGCCACTCAGGCACCCGATGGTTGTGCTCTTGCCGGCGCCATTGGGGCCGAGGAAAGCCACGAGACGGTTCCTTGGAACCTCCAGGCACAGGTCGGCAACCGCGGTGACGGTGGCGTATCTTTTCGTCAAGTGCTCGATAGCGAATGCAGGGTCGCGGTCAGATTCGTCGGCCACCTTCTTCCTCGCAAACCGTCAAGCTGGTTGATTGAATTTTATCCGGGCCCGCCTGCAGGCGGTCAGGCGCGATCCTCTCCGGACACCACACCCGTCAGCAGATCACGCCGGGCGGTCATGGCTCTCGAAACGAGTCTGAATGAAATCAGGTACAGTGAAGCACACACAACCGGCACAACGGTGAAGCCCCACCAGGATGCCAGCAACAGCGCACAGGGGACGGATTTCTCCACGACGAAGGCTGTGGCCAGGGCGAGGGCAATCCCGAGCCCGATCCCCAGCGTGGCGCCGAATGAGAGTTCGTTCCCCACGACCCCTCGGAAGTTGCTCTTCCGCGGATATGCGACGGAAGTCCACAGGCCGAGGGCGTTGAAGAAGAAGAGCCCTGCGGCAGCACTGGAGCCAAGGATAACCACAGCGCGGGCATCCGCCGGGAATCCCGCCATGAGCGGCACGCCCGCGATCGCAACCAGGCCGAGCGCGCCGCCCGATAGCAACGAGGCAACGCTCGCCGCCCGCAAGGCAGAAACTGCGGGTATGGGGAGAAGCCAGTAACGACGCACACCGTCGCCGTCATAGCCGAACTGGTTCAGCGTGATTGAAGCGGTTGCCAGGATCGCAGACAGAAACATGAGCGCCGCGGTCTCGAGGAAGGCCATGTAGGGACCGCCTCCTCTACTCATGAAGCGCGGCAGCAGCAGTGCCAGGGGGACTGTGCCTGCGAAACTGAACCGGACGCGATCACAGCGCAGGTGATAGCGCAGTGCCTTGCCGACGAGCGGCCCGAAGGAGCCGCTGAAGAGACCTTCCATCCTGTCGCACAGGATACCGAAGGCATCCGAGACTGCAGTCACGGGCGTGTCGGAGAGCGCGCGACGTTCGGCGCAGACAAGCGCTGAGGCCAGGAAGCCGGCCCAGAGCAGAAGCGTCGTGACGTCCGGCAGCGCTGATGGAGAATCGAGCCCCCCGAGAAGGGAAGCCGCAGCCCCCGGCGGCAGCAGCCTCAGCACCAGGTCCGCCTCGCGCCATCCGGAGGCGTTCGATGGGTCGGCCCCTGACACGGCCAGGAGTCCGGCAGCCACGAACAGGAGGAACGCTGTGGCACCCAGGATCGTCCCCCCACCGCGGCGGGACAAGATCAGATCCGCAACCGAGAGCAGCACCACTGAGGAGAGGTAGCAGATGCCGATGAAAAGGAGAGCGACCGGCACCGTCAGCAGCGCTCTGTATGGCCCGGCCGCACTGTATCCCGCGGCCACCCAGATGGTTGAGACGGCAAGGAAGAGCCAGACCGGATCGAGTAGTCCGGAAACATGCCTCAAGCTTAACCGGCCCATGCGCGTCAACGGGTAGCGCCTCAGGACGGCATCCATGGAAGATTGCCTTGCCCCTCTCCCCAGCACCAGGTTGAGACTGGCACCGAACCCCCAGATCCCGGAGAGTATCCACCGGGCAGTCGCCTCGTCGCGCTCCCGTACCTTGGAGAGTGCAGCGGTCTCGGATCCGGCGAGGATCAGCAGCAGAAACAGCGACCCGCCGAGGACATACCCGGATGCGAAGAGAGCTCTCCTGCCGGTGCTGGTTCGGGCCTGCGCCCAAAGCAATAGCTGGCGCAGGCGGATAAGGGTCCAAAGCATCTGAAGTATCGGGGATCCGCCCGGATTTCCGGCCCTGTTGTGGAACCGGGATGCCCCGCGTTCATTCCCTGTCGATGACATGCAGGTCACCCGAAATGCCGCCCGTTGGACTCATTCCTGCGGCGCTCTGGATCATTTCCACTCGCTGTGTCAACGTGTGCCCGATTTGCCCGCTGCGGCAGGAGCGGAGAATGGCCGGGGGTAGTACGGTCAATACCCCCGGCTGTCTCCCCGAATCGGGGGCAGGTGCATGAACCTCGCCCCGCGTCCTATCGGTAGACGTGAGGCTGCCATACTGGATGCTCTGCCAGGTCGGATGGGATCAGTTGCTCAACTATGGCTGAAAACAGCCGACGTTGTAGGCGGCAATCATGCCGCCCGCGACTGCCCACCATTGCCCGGCGAGAAACGCGGCCGCGGTCAGCCCTCCGAGCATAGCGCACGTGTATCGTTCCACCCCTCCTTCAATGCTGAGCATTTCCTGTGCGGTCAAGCCTGCGAGAACTTCTCCTTCCATTTCACCATCTCCTTTCGTCATCAATTCCCGTGTTTCCTGGCTGATGCCTGGCCTGTGCGGGCGCCCTCCTGCTGTGAGGCTCAATACCGAGGGCAAGGACGAGGGCTGCCCCGGATCGAAGAACGACGATTCCGGCCCTCTGTGTTCGTGGTTTGGAGTGGCACCCGGCCTGCCCTAGCAGTAGTTGTAGATGAAAAAGAGACCCGCGGTGGCGGCCATGGCGTTCATGGATGCGAATCCGAGAACGGTCATAACTCCGCCCCCCCAGCAGTAGAATTGGGATGTTCCGCCGGAGAGCGCCTGCATCTCTTCAAACGTGAGGTTGTCGAGAACGGTATCCTGCATTTTTCCTCCTCTCTCAGGATTGAGATTTCGAACT
>JAFNAH010000079.1 GCA_017860075.1 Acidobacteriota bacterium
AGCGACGAGAGCGCCATGATGATGAACGCGTTCGTCAGCACGATCACCAGCGAATAGCCCGCGATGGACGCCGGCACCCAGTAGTACTGCTGGATAAAAGCGACATCGGATTCGAATGCGACCGCGAGCAAGAACAGCAGAAGGCCCGGCACCAGCGTAGGCAGCGCCAGGAAGAAGACCAGGACGCCGAGTTTGCCGATCATGTAGTCGCGGCGCGAGATCGGCTTGGAGAAGTAGATCTGGAGCGCATTTGCCTTGAGGTCGTTCGCAATCAGGCCCGCCCCGGCGTAAAGGGCGATGATGAAAGTGAAGAACATCTGCTGGGTCAGGAAGTCTTCGAAGAACTTGGCGTCGATCTTCAGGAAAGGCGTGCGCATGCTCACCATGGTCGCGATGTAGATCATGACGCCGCGGACCACGAACGGAATCGCCGAAAGAATCATCAGGAACAGGAATCGCTTCCGCCCGGTGAGCAGCTTTATCCCCTGCCGCGTGATGACCCACCAGCGGTAGGGGTGCGAGGTCCATTCGCCCCGCCAATGGCGGTAACTGATGTCATGAATTGGCATCCGACTCTCCTATGACCTGGAGGAACACATCCTCGAGCGACTGCTTCAGCGGCACGAGGTGGCGGATCTGCACGCGGCATTCCCGTGCGGCGTTCAATATGCCCCGGCTTCCGAAGCCGTCCGACATCTGGACCTTCAGGACGCCGTCGTCACCGGTCAGGCACCGGCACCCGAGGACGCGCAGCCGGTCGACGAAATTTTGGCCGTCCCCTTTCAGCCTCACCTCGAAGAACGCCCCCGCCCCGCGCTTGAGCTCGTCGATCTTCCCGGAGGCCAGCATCCGCCCCTTGTGAATCACCATCGCCTCGCGGCATACCCATTCGACGTCCGGCAGCAGGTGCGACGACAGGATGACGTTGATCTGCTTCGAGGAGGAAATGTCGCGGATCAGGTCGAGCATCTCGATGCGGCCCCTGGGATCGAGGCCGTTGGTCGGCTCGTCGAGAAAGACCAGTTCGGGATCGTGGACGAGCGCCTGCGCGAGCTTGATCCGCTGCTTCATCCCGGTCGAGTAGGTCTCCAGGTTGCGGTAGCGCGCCTCGCCGAGCCCCACGTAGAACAACGTTTCGTGCGCCCGCTGCAGTGAGTCCTTCGGTTTCATCCCGGCCAGCTGTCCCGCGTAGGCCACGTAACTGACCGCGTTCATGCCCGGGATGTGGCAGTCGTTCTCCGGCATGTAACCGATCTTCTGGCGGATGCCGAGCTGTTCTTTGCGGATGTCGCGCCCGAGCACCCGCCCGCTGCCGGACACAGGCGTGATGAAGCCGAGAAGAGTCTTCAGCAGCGTCGTCTTTCCGGCACCGTTGGGCCCGAGCAGGCCGGCCGCGCCGCCGTCGAACTGCATGCTCACGTTGTCGAGAATCTTCTGGTCTCCGAACCTGACGCTGATGTTCTCGAGCTCGATGATCAATGGGCCCTCCTCCTGGTGTGGTAATACGAGCGGCGTGGGGGAATTGTTCAAGGTAAAGAACATATAGAGGGAGCGGGTTCCAAATTTAAAATTTGAAATTTAAAATTTCAAATTTAAAATTCAAAATTCGCAGCGTGCGGAATAAAATCACCTGCATGAAAGCTATCAGGATCGTGGGGCTGGCGCTTTGCCTCGGTGCCGTGTGCGGACTTTGCCTGGCAGTCGAAACGGACGTCTACCGGCTGCTCTCCGTCTCCGTCTCCGCCAAGATGATCCTCGTCGCACAGTCGGCCAGCAAGACGAAGTACCTCCTCGACGCAACCTCCGCGAAACTTACCCTGGACGGCAAGCCGACCGAGTTCAACAACCTCTCCAACTACTCGATCATCCACGTGAAGTTCCAACTCGGGAAGAGCGAAAAGGACGGTGTCACCCTCGACGGCATCGCCTCGGAGATACGGATCCTGACCCCCGAGAATCCCCCGCCCCGGAAATAGGCCTTCACATGGCGGGAACCGTTCACTATAATCGAATAGGTTCCCATTCGGGAGCTACCCCTCAACGGGTTTCGTGAAAGCCGGTAAATAACAATCTTGCAATAGTTTGTATGAGATCAATACTGCAGCCAGAAGTGTATGACCCCCTCCTTCAGTAACTACGCGGACAACTGGGAGACCGAACGCTACGAACTCCTCAACACACGCGTTTGCGACCTGCAGTTCAACTTCCAGGATACGCTGTTAAACCGTTGTATTCAAAAACTTTACTCTGAACTTTCCGCCAAGAAGATCCAGTACCGGCCCCGCTACTACTTCACGTGCGGCGGCGACGAATGGGGTTGCACGGACCGGGTGCCGATCATAGGCATTCCATTCCACCTGGCGGACAGCCGCCTGACCCGCATAGAGCGGGAGATGGGGTATACGTCCTACGACAAGTCCGACCTCATCCCCCTGCTCCGTCACGAGGCGGGACACGCCATCAATTACGCCTACGAGTTGTTCCGGACGGCGGAATGGGAAGAGATTTTCGGTAGCTTTGAGCGTACTTACCCGGCGAACTTCAAGTTTAAGTTTAACCCTCACAGCCGCAACTACGTGAAGAGCCAGGGGGAGCCGAGATACTACGCCCAGGCTCACCCGGACGAGGATTTTGCGGAGACGTTCGCCGTCTGGCTGACTCCCCGCTCGAACTGGAGGACCGTCTACGAGAACTGGCCGGCGATACGGAAGCTCGAGTACGTCGAACGGGTGATGCGGCGCCTGCGGCACAAGAAACCGCCCATCCAGGCAGGCCCGCTTGATCAGCCCTATCACTCGAAGACCTACAAGCTGATCGAGTACTACGGTGAGAACATCGATGACTTCAAGGACAACGCGCTCGGCCTCTATGACGAAGAGCTGAGGCGCATATTCCCGGTCATGCCCAACGGGGTAGACCACCGGATCCTCGCGAAGGATCTCATCCGGACAAACCGGCGCTTCCTCGTCGAGACGATCGCAGGCTGGACCGGCGCGCGGGAGAAGGTGGTGGCACCCGTGATCATCAAGTTCTACAGCCGTTCCCGCGACCTGGGACTCTACCTCCCGCAGGAGGAGGAGAGTTTCCGTCTGGCTTCGCTCACCGCATTGGGGACGACCGTGGTCATGAATTACCTCCACACGGGCCGCTACATCGCTGACTGAAATAGAAGAGTTTTGGGACACGGATGGACGCTGACATACGCCGCCGTGGCCCGCGTGTGTCCGCGTTCATCCGCGTCCCAAAATGTACTTAGTTGCCTAGAAACAGTCCAACGGAGCCGGACGTGATCTTCTGGACTTGATCCCAGAACAACATGAGACCAACTGTGGGAATGAGCATGACCCAGATCAGCGCCGTGCTGTCCCACGAGGCGTGGACCGGGGAAGTCTCATCGCCGCCGTCAATGACCATCGTCTTCATCACGCGCGCATAGTAGTAAACGGCCACGACGCTGTTGAGCGCGCCGATGACCGCGAACCACGCGAGGTCACGATTGACGGCAGCCGCGAAGACGTACAGCTTGCCGAAAAATCCGGCCAGCGGCGGGATGCCCATCAGCGAAAGCAGGAAGACCGACATCGAGACCGAGAGGAACGGAGACCGGCGGTAGAAGCCGCGGTAGTCCTTCAGCTCGAAGCTCCCGGTGCGATTGTAGATCTCGATCACGATCATGAATGCACCGAGGTTCATGAAGAGGTAGGTGATCAGGTAGACCAGGACTGCCTGCAGGCCGTCCGACGTGAGAACGACGGCGCCCATCAGGATGTAGCCGGCGTGCGCGATCGAGGAATAGGCCAGCAGGCGCTTCATGTTCTCCTGCCGCAGCGCGGCGATATTGCCGAAGGTCATCGTGACGATCGACAGAACCATGACGATCGGCATCCAGTTGATCGAGGCGAAGGTGATCCAGGTGAGCCCCTGTCCTGCCTGGGACAGGCCGGTGAAAAAGAACCGGACCAGGATGGCGAAACCGGCGGCCTTCGGGGCCACGCTGAGGAACGCCGTGACCGGCGTCGGCGCGCCCGTGTAGACATCCGGGCACCAGAAGTGGAAAGGGACCGCGGCGATCTTGAACCCCAGCCCGGCCAGGATGAACAGGGTCGATACCAGGAGGATGAGCGAGTTCTCGCCCGGCGTGGCGGCTCCGGCAAGCGCGTGCCTGATGACGATCAGCTTGGTGCTTCCCGTTACGCCGAACAGGAGCGTGATGCCGTAGAGCATGACGCCGGTGGAAACAGCGCCGAAAAGGAGGTACTTGAGCGAGGCCTCGTTGGACTGGCGGTCGTTGCGCAGGTACCCGACCATGATGTAGCTGCCGACGGAGACCATTTCGAGCGACAGGAAAAGCATCAGCAGGTCGGTGCTCGAGGCCAGCAGGATCATGCCGAGGGTTACGCCGAGCAGCAGGGCGTAGAACTCGCCCAGGCCGCTCCCGGAGAGTTCCCGGGAGCCGGGCGCGGCGAGAACCACCAGAAGCGAGGCCAGGATCAGGAAAGCCTTGAAGAAGAGCGCCATGGGGTCCAGCGCCACCATGTCGGAGAACATGGTTCCCGGCGCGGCGCCGAACAACGGCAGCGTCAGCGCGAATGCCGCCGCCAGGCCGAGGACCGTCAGCGCAAACGTCACGGCTCTCCTCAGACGGCCGAACACGAGGTCCGCCACGATGACCAGGAGAAACGTGCCCGTGATCACGATCTCGGGGTAGAACTTGTGCAGATCTGCGATGATCTTCGGATCCATTCCCTAACCCTTCAGCGTGTCCGCGCGGTCCAGGTTGACGGACCTGAGCATTCGGTACATCGACAGGACGATCGCCAGCGCAACCGCGACTTCAGCCGCGGCGACGATGATCGTGAACACGGCGAAAACCTGCCCGTCGAGGTTGCCCGACGTGAACCTGGAGAATGCGACCAGGTTGAGGTTCGCGGAGTTGAGGATCAGCTCGATGCCCATGAGGACGCTGACGGCATTCTTGCGCGTCAGGACGCACATGATGCCGAGCGAGAAGAGGGCGGCGCTTATAACCAGGTAATGAGTCAGTCCGATCATTGCGCTCTCCTCCTGACGATCATCGCCGCACCGATCAACGCGATTAGCAGGAAGACGGAGGCCACCTCAAAGGGAAGGATGTACTCCCGCATGAACATCTTCCCTATTTCCGCCGTCGTCGGCTCCGGCGGGCGGACACCGCCGCTGAACCAGGTTGCCCTGGTCATGGCCAGGAGCAGAACGCCGAAAACCGCGACGATCAGCAGCAGTGCCGGCACGAACTGAAAGGTCTCGGTCTTCAGGTCCAGGTTGTAGAGCTTGTGCGTCAGCATGACGCCGAACAGGAGCAGCACCAGGACGCCGCCTACATAGATGACCATCTGCGTCGCAGCCAGGAAATCCGCACCCAGGAACACGTAAAGAGCCGCAACGCCGAAGAACGTGAACAGCAGGCCGAAAATCGAGTAGATCAGGCTGCGCGAGAACACGACCACGGCGGCGGAGCCGACGGTCAGCACGGCGAAAAAGTAAAAGAGGATTTGTGATACCAGATTGGCATTCATCGACGGAAATCAGGCCTTCGGAGCTTCCGGCTCCTTCGCGGCAGGCTTCGCTGCCATCGGCCTGTCCACGGCATAGTGATAGATGTGATCCCTCTTGTCGTACACGGAGTACTCGTATTCCGGAGTCATGACGAGGCAGTGCGTCGGGCACGGAAACGTGCACAGCGCGCAATAGCAGCAGAGCGTCATGTCGATGTCGAAGACAAACGTGCGCAGCTTGATCGCGGTCCCGTCGGACGCGAAGATCGCAGGCTCGTCCTTGCCGCGCTTCTCGGTCTGTATGTCGATGCAGTCCGTCGGGCAGACGCGCGCGCACTGGCCGCAGCCGATGCAATCCTCGATCTTGTTGAACAGCCTCATGCGGGAACGCTCGGGCAGCGTCGCCTTCTGCGTGGGGTATTGCAGGGTGTAGCCGTTGTTCGGCCGGAAAAAGTGCCGGAGCGTCACCCACATCGAATGGAACGTCGTTGCCGTCCCGAGCCAAACGTCTTTGAAGTACTGTGCCATATTTAACTAGTTAGGTCATTACTGGCGGCATGTCATCTGCCCGTCATGGGTAAAAAAGGAATTTAGAATTTAGAAGTTAGAAGTTGGAATGGAAGTGATCTCAGGCTGCTCGTCTTGTGCCAGCCACGATGGCGACCATGTTTCCATACCCTCGCGCACCGCAGATCATATATTCTAAATTCTAGATTCTAAATTCTAAATTCTAGATTCTAAATTCCCCATCCTGTCTGACTGTCACCACACTGCCAAAGCACCAGCCCCCAAGACGAGGAGTAGCGACGCGGGAAGCATCACCTTCCAGCAGATGTACATGAGCTGGTCCACCCGGACCCTCGGGAGCGACCAGCGCAGCCACATCTGCACGAAGACAAGGGACATGGCCTTGAGCGTGAAAAGAACCGGGCCCGGGATCAGCTGCCGGGGAACCCACTGCGCCGGCAGAACCTGCGTCCACCCGCCGAGGAAG
>JAFNAH010000080.1 GCA_017860075.1 Acidobacteriota bacterium
CCTGTTCCCGCGCAAGGGGAGCCTGGCCATCGGGAGCGACGCAGACATGATCATCTTCGATCCCAAGGCTGAGCTGACGCTTTCGAAGTCAATCGGGCTGTCCCGTGCCGACTTCTGCCCCTACGAGGGTATGAAGGTTCGCGGAGCACCGTGGCTGGTCCTGCTCCGCGGCCGGGTCATTGCGCGTGAAGGTAAGGTGATGGGCCGTCCCGGGTCCGGAGAGTACCTGCCGCGCCTCCGGTCTGCCTGATCGGAAGCCCCATCGACGGCCATCAAGGGTGGAGATCCCGGCGTGTGATTGGGGACGCCCCAGGGCTTTCTCAGCCTCGCCGGCTGCTCAATTTGTGATTTAGATCTGGAGGTCGAACCGATGCGTCAATCATTGCTGGCGGCTCTCTTGATTCTTGTATCGATATTCTCCGTCACCTGCACCACGCGAGAGACTCCAGAGGCGAAGGGGCTGAAGCTCTTTTCCTTTGAGTCGGCCGAAGAAGTCTCAGCCTTCAGGCTTTCCGGTGCCGGCGTGAAGCTTGTGGCCGACCACGTCACTGACGGGAAGGCCGCGCTCCAGATACTTCCGGAGACTGGGGAAAGAGCCAGTCTCGATATTCTGCCCGCTCAGGGCGCCTGGAACTGGCAGGGGTTCGATACTCTGGCGGTAGACATCACCAACCTGTCCGAGGCGGAGGTCTCGTTCGGGATACGCCTTGACGACGACCCGGCGGCTACCCAGGCCGAGCACAGCACCGCGGGCCGCAGCACGATCTCGGCGGGCCGCTCGTTAACCTGCGCACTTCCCTTCGGCTCCAACTCGTCGATGGCGAAAGGCATGAGGGGCGGGCCGGCCTTGCCGGGCATCGAGCCCTTCACCTCATTGAGGATGGAACCGCTGGTGAACGAAGCGCACATCGTGGCCATGCACATCTTCGTCGACCGGCCGATGGCCGGGCGTAACCTGATCGTGGACAACATCCGTCTGCTGCCGCCCACTTCCTACCAGAAGATCGTCGACAACTATGGACAGTACACACGGATGAACTGGCCCGGGAAGGTGAAAGATGCCGCGGATTTCAAGCGTCTGCAGGCTGAAGAGGACGCCGCCATCAAAGCGGCACCGGTCTTGCCCGACCGGGACGAGTATGGAGGCTGGGCAGGAGGCCCGCAGGAAAAGGCGACCGGTTTCTTCCGCACACTCGAGCGGGACGGCAAATGGTGGCTCGTGACGCCGAGCGGTCATCTCTACCTTTCGCTCGGCGTGGATGTGCTTCTTATCTCGGATGGATTCACCATCGTCGAAAACCGCGAAGACATGTTCAGCTGGCTCCCCGCCCAGGACGACCCGCTGTCCAGGCATTACGGCGTCGCCGACCATGTGCTCTACGGGCCGACCAAGAAAGGCCGGATGTTCAACTTCTACAGTGCGAACCTCGAACGGAAGTACGGCCCAGACTATGTCGCCAGCTGGCGCAAGGTTTCTCTCGACCGGCTGCAGGCCTGGGGATTCACGACCGTCGCCAACTGGTCCGAGCCGGAGTTTTATGCCATGAAGCGGGTTCCCTACACGGCCACGCTGGATCTCAGCGGCGAATACGCCCGTGTCGCGAGCGGGCAGGACTACTGGGGCAAGATGCATGACCCGTTCGACCCCAGGTTCGCTGCGGCCGTGGACAGGAGCATCCTGGAGAAGGTCGCCCCTTACCGGAACGACCCCTGGTGCGTGGGCTATTTCATCGACAACGAGATTTCCTGGGGGTCAACAGGGAACGACCGCCAGCACTTCGGCCTTGTCTACGGCACACTCGAAGGCGGGAAGGAATCGCCCGCAAAGGGCGCGTTCATCGAGTTGCTGAAGAAGCGTTACCGGAAGATAGAAGGCCTCAACAAGTCCTGGGGCACCGCCCTTGCCTCATGGGAGGAGTTCCTGGCGCAGCCCTTCAAGCCTGAAGGCGAACTCGCAGGCCCGATGCGGCAGGATTTCACCGAATTCCTGACGGCGTTTGCACGGCAGTATTTCCGCGTCATACATGATGCGCAGAAGAAGCAGGACCCGAATCACCTTTACCTCGGCTGTCGATTCGCCTGGCGCACTCCCGAGGCTGTGGCGGCGGCGGCGGAATACTGCGATGTAGTAAGCTTCAACATCTACCGTTCGCGTGTCGTTCCCGAGGAGTGGGATTTCACGAAATCGCTGAAGAAGCCGTGCATTATCGGCGAGTTTCACTTCGGGGCCGTGGATCGAGGCATGTTCCACACCGGACTCGTCTCGACTCCGTCGCAGGCGGCTCGGGCGGAGATGTACAGGGACTACATCCACAGCGTGATCGACAATCCCGCCTTCGTCGGGTGTGCCTGGTTCCAGTATTTCGACGAGCCGCTGGTGGGGCGGATCTATGACGGTGAGAACTACAATATAGGCTTTGTCGACGTGACCGACACCCCCTACCCGGAGATGGTCGCTGCCGCGAAGTCGGTCCACGCGGAGGCTTACACGAGGCGTTTCGGGCCCAAGTAGCAGATCCGGTAAGTAGGTCCGGTCTGGCGAGGCTGTCTCAAAACGAACTATGATACGGGCCTTCAGCCCTCCGGAGCATTGCTACTCCTATACCTGGCGCGTTGCGCCAGGCTGGTATGAATCAGGCCTTCGGCCCTCGAAGCGTACTCCAATGAGCATGTTGAGCGCTGAAGGCGCGTGTTCATACCAGCCCGGGGCGAAGCCCCGGGTTTGCGTGCAATCCCAGGAATCAAGGGCTGAAGGCCCGCTCCATAGATTTCTGAGACAGCCTCAACAGACCGGACCCACTGCCGCCGACTAGTGCATGCTGACTTCGCAGGTTCCGATGCCTGAGCGCAGGAAATTGAACTGGACGTGAGGGTGATCGGCCAGAAGCGACATCGGGACTGCCGTGTCCGCAATCCGCTTCGAGATCATCAGGGTCGTCAGGCGCAACCCGAAGGGGTTGTCATGGCAGCCCGCGTGCCAGATGGAGACCTTCTCCGCTTTCCAGGTTTCCGCCGGTCCCACCGTGACAGCCTGGTGCGGAACATTCTGAACCACTCCTCCCCCTGAGGTGCGCGCATTCTGAATCAGCGTTATCGGATGGAGATCGACGACCCGCGTGCTCAGCTTTCGATACACCTCAGGAGGAGGCGGAGCGTCTCTGTAAGGATCCTCGCGCCGCGGGGGATCGTTGAATGCCCAGTGCTTCACTTCCCCCTGGCCTCCCTGCATCACCACGCAGCGAGCCTTTTCCCAGGACGCGACGTAGCGAGCGGGATCGGCCGCAGGAAAGTGAATGTTCCCGGGTGGCATGCGCAGCTCGGGCCGGATGCGATTGAACAAGAGTTCCATGTCCGTGCGGGCAAAGCCCAGCGGGAAATCGATGCCGACCTCCTTGCCGTCCACGACCCACTCGTCCATGCCCCAGAAGTGGCAGTGGCGGAGATTCAATCCCAGTTCGTTGACCAGCCTCGCCACCAGGGGCAGTTGTTCCGTGGGTCCTATCGGACCGCAGACGCCGGCGGGTCGCTCAGGAGTTGCCTGACGCCAGGCGGTGACGTATTCCAGGGCCTCAGCCAGGTAAAAATCCTCGATAGTTTCATAGAAGCGGATGTCAAATCCATCCCGGCGCAGTCGAGGCAGGTCCTCTGCGGTGAGCTGTGCGGCTTCGTCCAGAATCGCCCTGTCCAGCGTAGTGTAATCCCACCATCCGGGGGCTACCTTACTCAGTGGTCTCATCAGTTCCTCCATTCGAGGAGGGCGCGTATACCCCCGACAACAGCCGCGACGGCTTTCGGGCTGCATCCGCCCTCCGGGATTATGATATCTGCGTGCTTCGCGCAGGGTTGAACGTACTGCTCGTGCATCGGGCGGACGGTGCTCAGGTATTGGTCGGCAACCGACTCGAGCGACCTGCCCCTCTCCCGGATGTCTCGTTGCAGGCGTCTGAGGAGCCGGATGTCCGCAGCTGCGTCAATGAAGATCTTCAGATCCATCAGGCGGCGCAGGTCCGGATCCCCGAGAATCAGGATTCCTTCGAGGATCACGACCTGCCTCGGCTCCAGCAGGATCCCGTGTGGTGTCCGGGTATGAGTCCGGTAATCATAGACCGGTCTGTGGATCGGACGACCCGACTTCAGGTCGCCGACCTGCTCCTTCAAAAGTTTCCAGTCGAAAGCGGAGGGATGATCGAAATTGAAACCGGCCCTTTCGCCGACGGGATGCGGGCCCAGGTCCAGGTAATAGGAATCCTGCTCCACGAGAACAGCTGTGTCGCTGCCCAGGCTGCGGCAGATCTCCTGAGCGATGGTGGTCTTGCCCGAACCTGTGCCGCCTGCAACGCCCACGAGGATATTCATTACCGATTCCCTGTCCGCCTACGTTGCCCGCCGCGGCCATTTAAGCCAAGTGCCGCGATTTCTGCAATCCGAAAATGGTATGCTATGCGCCTAAGGCCATGAAGAAGTGTCCTCAGTGTGACAACTCGTATCCTGAGCCGTTCCAATTCTGCCCCGTTGACGGGAGCCATCTCGAAGAGGGCGGGGAACAGAGAGCCGGGGCGCCCGAAGTCGTGGAAGACCTTCCGCCGGCTGAAGCGACGGTAAGCGTCAGGACTCTCGTTCTGGGTCTGGGTATCCTTGTGATGACCGGTGTGCTGGCCTTCACCGCCGTCTTCTTCTACCAGTACCTCAGGCCGAAGTACGGTGCTCTGCTTGTCAAGACCGTGCCTGCCGGCGCCATGGTCTGGCTCAATGGCGAACAGCGTGGCGTATCTCCGATCACTCTGTCCGACCTGCGTACCGGCGTCTACCAGGTCAGGGTGACGATGGAGGGCTACAAGGAGCTGGTTCAGGGAGTCCAGGTGGTACCTTACTCTACCGAGAGTCTCCACCTGGCCCTCGAACCGCTGGTCGCGCAGCTGAGCAACGAGCAGCTGGCGCAGGTTGAAGACCTGCGCAAGAAGCTCGAAAGCGCCTTCAAGGAAAACATACTGCTCCCCCCTCCGGACGACTACAACGTCTGGTACTTTGCCAACAGGATACTCGAGATCGATCCAGCCAATTCCTATGCGCTCGAGGCCAAGTCGAAGCTGGCCGACAGCATTCGTCGTGCTGCGGATGTCGCCTATGCCCGCAGCGACTGGCTCGAAGCGGAGAAGCAGTACAAACAGCTGGCCCTCCTCTTCCCGGACGACACCACGATCGGCGAGCGGCTGGCCGACCTTTCAGAGAAGATCGAAGCCGGCACCAAGGACCGGCAGAAGCAGATTGACGACTGGAAGGAGAGGGCCGAGGCTGCGTTCAAAGCGGGCACGCTGGTGCCGCCGGAAAAGGAAAACGCGCTCGACTGCATGCGCAATATACTCCGGCTGGACAAGAAGAACGCGTATGCCCGCACCGGTATGGTTCGCCTCAAGGAAACGCTCCAGAACCGGGGTGACACCAGGATCGCCAACGGCGACTGGCAGCAAGCCCGGACCGATTTCCGGACGGTGCTGCAGTACTTTCCCGACGATCTTTACAGCAAGACGCGTCTGGCTATGGTCGAGGGGAAGCTGCAGGAAGTCGCCCAGGCGGAGCAGCGACGGCTGCAGGGGATGCAGGAGGAGCAGCAGCAATCGCGGCAGAGGATCGCGAATCTGCGGCAGTCCGCCCTGAATGCATACAGGACGGGTTCCTACCAGCGGGCGATTTCCGACTGGCAGGAGTACCTCAAGCTCGAGCCAAACAGCGACGAGGCCTATTTCTCGATCGGAGCCGCTTACCTCGAGCAGAAACAGCTGGACAACGCAATCCTCTCCTTCGAGAAAGCCGTGACGCTAAATCCCAGGAATGCCCTGGCGCAGCTGAACCTCGGGATTCTGTACGATCAGCACCGTCACGACTACAAGCGGGCTGAGGAACATCTTCGTAAGGCCAGGGAACTTGGCGGCGTGGAGAATTACAGCCAGGATCGGCTGCAGGAGATGATCCAGGACCTGCAGAACCGGGCTCAGATCGAGGCGCTTCAGAAGTCCGCCTTCCCGGTTGAGCACAAGCATGCGTTCTCCAGCTGCCGCGGAACTCTCCAGGTGACCGATCGCGGCGTGGAGTTCAGGACTTCGGAAACCGACCATAGTTTCTTCGAAGCCTACGCGGATATTCGCAGCCTGTCGATAGACGGCAACGCGATCTCCATACGCACACGCAATAACAAGAAATACAACTTCCAATTCCTCAACGACGGCGATGGGGCTGTCGCGCGCCGGCTGGCACAGCGGCACATGCAGGTAACGGATTGAGGTTCGGTCACGGCGTCGGCCGGCTAGAGACGCTTAGTACCCGCGTTCGGCGCAGACTCCGGGGGCGCCGGTGCGTCCCGCCGCCTGCGTGAGGCGTTCGGATCCCTGAACCTGCGGAACACCCCCGCGATCCCGCACAGCACGAATCCGACGAGGGCTCCCGCGGCCAGAGGGATCGGTTGCAGGCTCTCCCTCACCTGCCGGACTATGCTTGCCGAGGAGACGAGTTGTTCCCGGCGCAGCAACGGA
>JAFNAH010000081.1 GCA_017860075.1 Acidobacteriota bacterium
GCAATCGTGGCTGCGCTCGAGAAGCTCGAGAACGACGAGACGCTGCTGGTTCAGTCCGGCAAGCCTGTCGGTGTATTTCGAACCCACGAGTACTGTCCGCGCGTCCTGATCGCGAACTCCAACCTCGTGGGGAACTGGGCCACTTGGGAGGAGTTCCGCCGCCTCGAGGCCCTTGGCTTGATGATGTACGGGCAGATGACGGCAGGAAGCTGGATTTATATCGGCAGCCAGGGGATCGTCCAGGGGACGTACGAGACATTCGCCTCGGTGGCGCGCAAACACTTCGGCGGAACCCTGAAGGGGAAGATCCTGGTGTCGGGCGGCCTGGGTGGCATGGGTGGAGCCCAGCCGCTGGCCGCTACGATGGCAGGCGCCGTTTTCGTCGGTGTCGAGGTGGACCCCGAGCGGATCCAGAAGAGGCTGCGGACAGGATACTGCGACCGCATTTCCTGGAATCTCGACGAAGCCCTCCGGGCCGCAGAAGACGCTGCGAGCCGCGGCGAGGCCCTGTCGATCGGGCTGGTCGGCAACACCGCCGAGGTGCTTCCCGAACTGGTCCGCTGCGGCTTCACGCCCGACGTCCTGACGGACCAGACGAGCGCCCATGACCCGCTCAACGGATATGTGCCCGCCGGCATGCCGTTGCAGGAAGCACTGGATCTGCGGCGTACGCATCCGGAGGAGTACTTGCGCCACAGCATGGATTCCATCGCAGTCCACGTGCGAGCCATGCTGGATCTTCAGGCGCGGGGGGCGGTCACGTTCGACTACGGCAACAACATTCGCGGCCAGGCTCTCAAGGCCGGTGTGTCCAACGCGCTTGATTTCCCGGGATTTGTCCCGGCTTACATCCGGCCGCTGTTCTGCGAAGGCCGCGGTCCTTTTCGCTGGGCCGCCCTTTCAGGCGACCCCGCGGACATATCAGTGACGGACGACGTTGTGCTGGAGATGTTCCCCGAGAACGAGTCCCTGGGCCGCTGGATCCGGATGGCGCGGGAGAGAATCCATTTCCAGGGATTGCCGGCCAGGATCTGCTGGCTCGGCTACGGGGAACGGGCCGCCTTTGGCCTGAGGCTCAATGACCTGGTGGCGCGCGGCAGGATCCAGGCACCCGTCGTGATCGGCCGTGACCACCTGGACTGCGGGTCCGTCGCCTCGCCCTACCGTGAAACCGAAGGGATGCGGGACTCATCGGACGCGATCGCGGACTGGCCGATCCTGAACGCCCTGTTGAATACGGCCAGCGGGGCTTCGTGGGTTTCCTTTCATCACGGCGGCGGCGTCGGCATAGGCTACTCCCTGCACGCCGGCCAGGTGACGGTGGCAGACGGCTCGCCCGAGATGAACGCCCGCATCGAGCGTGTCCTCACCAACGATCCCGGCATCGGGATTGCGCGACACGCGGATGCCGGCT
The DNA here is from genome assembly GCA_017860075.1 of Acidobacteriota bacterium. Classification (GTDB taxonomy): domain Bacteria; phylum Acidobacteriota; class UBA6911; order UBA6911; family UBA6911; genus JACADW01. Next base: position 1,415 of record JAFNAH010000081.1, read on the forward strand.
ACCCGGAGGCCATCGACTTCGCTCGCGGCAGGGGGATCCGTTTGCCCATGATCTGATCCCGCTTCCTATCGCCGTCAGACTCTTTTCAAGAACGGAGGGTTGATGCCACCCATGTCCTGCCGCCACCTGTACCGCCCGGGAACCATCGCGCTTGCCTGGGTCCTCGGCACTGTCGCCCTGGCAACGTCATGGGCTACGGCTCGTGCTCCCGGCGACGAGAACTGGCTGGATGCCTATCGCGGGCCTGCAAGCCGCATCATCGGGAGTGCCCTGGTGAGCACTCTCGCCTGGGACCGGCTTGCCGAACTGACCGACGAATTCGGACCCCGCCTTTCCGGCTCCCCTCAGCTCGAGAACGCCATCCTCTGGGCTCTCGACCGGATGAAGAAGGACGGGCTGGAGAACGTGCACGCGGAGAAGGTAATGGTCCCGCACTGGGTGCGCGGCACCGAGAGCGCGGAGGTTGTCCGGCCGGTTTCCCTGCAGATGCCGATGCTGGGGCTCGGCGGCAGCATCGGAACGGACAAGGAGGGCATCGAGGCAGAGACGCTGGTCGTTCGAAGCTTCGCGGAACTGGACGCTGCCGGCGAGCGGGCACGGGGCAAGATCGTGGTCTACAACGTCGCGTACGAAAGCTACGGCCGCACCGTGCAGTATCGGGCCGCAGGGGCTTCCAGGGCGGCCAGGCTCGGGGCGAGGGCCGTGCTGCTGCGTTCCGTGGGCCTGCCGGGTTTAAGAACCCCGCATACCGGGGCCCTGTCCTACACCGGACAGGACCCGAAGATACCCGCTGCGGCGATAAGCCTGGAGGATGCCGAGATGCTCCAGAGAATCCAGGACCGCGGGCAGAGCGCCGTTGTGCGTCTGAAGATGGAGGCCCATTTCCTCGAAGATGCGGAGTCGGCCAACGTCATAGGGGAGTTGCGCGGCCGGGAGAAACCGGAGGAGGTTGTGGTCGTGGCTGGTCATTTTGATTCCTGGGACGTCGGAACCGGGGCCGTCGACGACGGCGGCGGTTGTATCGCGGCCTGGACCGTGCTGAAGGTGCTCAAGGATCTGGATCTCCGTCCCAGGCGCACGATCCGGGTGGTCCTTTTCACGAACGAGGAGAACGGCATGCGGGGCGGGTACGCCTATCGGGATGCGCACAAGGACGAACTGGCCAACCATGTGATGATGCTGGAGTCCGACTCCGGCACATTTCGTCCGTCAGGATTCGGCCTGAGCGCAAACGAGCGTGCCCGTGCGACCGTTCGCGAGATTGCCAGCCTTCTGGACGCAATCGGGGTGTCGAAGATCGAAGACAGCGGCGGCGGTGCCGATATCAGCCCCAGTGTTCGTGCCGGCCGCATCCCGAGCATGTCGCTCGAGGTGGATGAGAGCCGCTACTTTCTCTATCATCACACCCCGGCCGATACCGTGGATAAGCTCAATCCGATGGATATGGCGCTCGGAGTGGCGGCTGTCGGTGTGATGAGCTACGTCATCGCCGACATGCCGGGCAGGCTCGGGCAATAGAGAAGAATCCGGGACGCGAACCAGCCTTATCACTTCGCTCCGTGCTTCGGGCGCACGCTCAAAGACCTGAACTTCAGCATCCCCGAACGCGTCTCCGACCGCAACCCGATTACCGTCGACCTGACCCTTTCAGCAGAGGGAGCGAAGAAGTGCAGTCGCGACATCCAGTGAAGGAGCCGTGCTGAGAAGCCTGCCGGTGCTTGTGGCTTTGGCGGCCTGCGCAGCCTGCGCGCCGCCTGGCCGCCTTCCCCGGTCGACTTTCCTTGCATTGACTGATGTCATGCAGGTTGCAGCGGATCAATTTTGACATACAGACATATCGGCAGTATGCTATGACATATGCGAACAACGATTCGGTTGGATGACGCCCTCCTGGATAGGGCAAAAAGGGAGGCTGCCCGCAGGGGCCAAACGCTCACCTCGTTGGTTGAAAAGGGACTCCGTCTTGTCCTCGCATCCCCGCGAAAATCGGCCTCCCGCACCCGTGTCCGGGTGCCGGTTTGTCGAAAGGGCGGTGGAACGCTGCCTGGCGTGGATCTTACCGACACCGCAGCTCTCTTGGATCGCCTCGAAGGGAGATCATGATCCTGCCGGACGTGAACGTTCTGCTGTACGCCTTCCGAACCGACTCCCCTGATCACGAGCGGTATCACGCGTGGCTGGAATCGGTCGTAAACGGCGCAGAAGCCTATGGAATCTCGCCGCAGGTTCTCTGTTCGCTGGTCCGGATCTCCACTCATCCTCGCATCTACGCTCGGCCCAGCGGGCCGGAAGATGCGCTGGCTTTTGCACGGCTGTTGCTGGAGCAGCCCATTGCGACCGTGATTCAGCCTGGCGAGCGGCATTGGTCCATCTTCGAGAACCTCTGCCGCCAATCAGGTGCGTCCGGCAACCTGGCGCAGGACGCCTGGTTGGCCGCACTTGCGATCGAGTCAGGATGTGAGTGGATCACGCTGGACAGAGATTATGCCCGCTTTCGTGGACTGCGCTGGCGGCTTCCCTGGTAGCAGGCTCCATTCACCGCCCATGGTTTCGATGACTGCCGTCGACACAGGTTCACGGAGGCGGCTGTAATCGTCACATTGCTCCGCCCTGCAACATAAGCTGTCGCTTCTCTGCTCGCTCTAGTTGCGCGGAGGGATCGGCAAGACTCTTGGGCATTCCCGGATCATCGAGAAGCCCGGTGAGGGCGGGATGGGCGTCGCGCGCGGGAATGTCTGCGCCAGGAATTCCTCCGTAAGCGACCCCTGTTCGGTTACGGGCTACTGAACCGTGGTGCCGGTCGAGGCCGCGGCGCTGCCGGTCTGCTTGTTGCGCTGGGCCTGGAGCGCCTGTATCAGCCCGTCCACGATCTGGTTGGGAATGACGAGTACCGCCTTCACCGGCGCGGGCAGGCATCCCGTCTTCTGCATCCTGAGCGCTTCTTCCTCGCTCTGTGGTCCGATCACCTCGCAGAATGTCAGCGTCGTATCGATCGGCGAGCTGCTCACCTGCACGTAGTTGGCATACACTCTCGGTGATGTCTGCGTGTGATCCGCGATGATCTGTACGGGTCTTTCCTCCGCTGCCATTTTCTTCTCCCGATGTTATCCCGGCGGCCAGCGCATGATGCGCCCGCCGAGGATGTGGACGTGAAGGTGAAATACGGTCTGCCCGGCCTCGGCATTCGTGTTGATGACGGCTCGGAAGCCCGTGCCGTCGATTCCTTTCTCTTTGGCAAGGCGCGAGGCCACCTGCAGCAGGTGGCCCAGAAGCAGCTCTTCCCCGGAAAGCCCGGCGTTGAGCGAGGTGATGTGCTTGCGGGGGATGACGAGGAAATGGACCGGTGCCTGGGGATGCACGTCCTCGAATGCGACACACTGATCGTCTTCGTAAAGGATTGTTGCCTTGGCCTGGCGGGCTATGATGCGGCAGAAGACACATCCGACCATTCTCGTTACCACCCTTTGACAGCCCTTGTACAGGAACTTCCTCACTGCGAACGGCAGCATGACGCCAGCGTACAACCCCGGTCGTGCTCCCTACCGGCTGATGCGCTCGATCACTGCCCCAAGCCCGGCCAGCTTCTCCTCGATCCTGTGGTAGCCGCGGTCGAGGTGATAGACACGGTCCACCACGGTCTCTCCCTGGGCCACCAGCCCGGCCAGGATCAGCGATGCGCTGGCCCGGAGGTCGGAGGCAATCAGGTTGGCGCCCGACAGCGGCTTTCCCCCTCTCACGATTGCCTGCCCTCCCTCGATCGTGATGTCGGCACCCATGCGGATCAGCTCGAGCGCGTGCATGAAACGGTTCTCGAAGATGGTCTCGGTGATCAGGGCTGTGCCGTCTCCCTGGGTCATCAAGGCCATGTACTGCGCCTGCATGTCCGTCGCGAAGCCGGGATAGGGGTTTGTAGTCACATCCACGGAGCGAATCGGGTCCCTGCCACGCACATGAATCGTCCCTTCACCGGCACGCACTTCCGCCCCCGTCCTTTCCAGTTGCTCGAGAACAGAATGGAGATGCGCGGGCACACAGTTTGTAATCACGACGTTCCCGCGGGTGATCGCTGCCGCCACTGCGAACGTGCCGGCTTCAATCCTGTCCGGGATCACGCGGTGACGGCATCCGTGAAGGTTCTTCACGCCCTCGATGCGGATGGTCCGCGTGCCGTCGTTCTCGATCCTGGCTCCCATTGTCCGAAGCATGCAGGCAAGATCACAGACTTCCGGCTCACACGCGGCGTTGTCCAGGACGGTTTCCCCTTCCGCCATGCAGGCAGCCATCATAAGGTTCTCGGTGCCCGTCACGGTCACGGTATCCATGAGGACATAGGCTCCGTGCAACCGCTCGGCCGACGCCTCCACGTAACCGTGAACTACCTCGCATCGGGCGCCCATCCTCTCCAGGCCCATCAGGTGGAGGTTTACCGGCCGCGCTCCGATGGCGCACCCGCCGGGCAGCGAGACCCGCGCCTTGCCGAACCTCGCCATGAGCGGCCCGAGTACCAGGATTGAGGCGCGCATGGTCCTGACAAGGTCATAGGGCGCTTCGGGATGGGGGATCTCGGCCGCCGTGAGCGTCGCGGTGCCATCGGGCCGAACCTCGGCTGCAGCGCCCATCTCGGCCAGAAGCCTCCTCGTGGTGAGTATGTCGCGAACGTAAGGGATGTTTTCCAGCTGCACCGTCTCCGGGGTCAGCAGCGAAGCCGCCATGGCCGGCAGCGCCGCGTTTTTTGCCCCGCTGATCTCGACGCGCCCGGACAAGGGCGCACCTCCCACTACGCGTATTTTATCCATCGCTTTTCCCGGCAACTATACAACGGGGCAGACCCTGCAAATCCTCCAAAATCGACTCGACTATGAATCCGGAGGCAGTCAACAGCCGCCGCAGTGTCTCAAGACGCGCCGGGTCGAATTCGATGAGCAGATGCCCCCGCGCGCGCAGGCGCAGTCGAGCCTGCGGCAGGAGGCGGGCGTAGATCTCCGTCCCCGATTCGCCACCGAAGAGCGCCAGATGCGGTTCGTGGTCGACGACTGTCCGATCCAGCCTGCCGGCGTCCGAACTGGAAACGTAAGGAAGATT
>JAFNAH010000082.1 GCA_017860075.1 Acidobacteriota bacterium
CTGTCCTGCCCGCGCACCAGGCGATCTGGCGGGCGATCCCGCGCAGGATGGCTACATCCGTTTCTTCCAGGCCGGCCCGCCCCAACAGTCGGCGCAAGGCGAACATCATGTGCCGGGCGGTCTTTTCGTTCAAGAAGCCGATGCGCCGGAGGGATTCCTCGAGTTGGATGTACATTGCCTCGACCTGCTCCAGCCTGGCCAACTTCGGCACACGCTCAGGCGGGCGCACGAGGCTGGCAAGGAACAACTCGTAGCAGACGATCATTACCGCGTGAGAGATGTTGATGCTTCTCGCGTCAGGCGGTGTGGGAATGCGTATCAGCGTTCCGCACAGCATGATATCCCCGTCCACCAGCCCGGTGTCCTCCGGGCCGAACAGGATGCCGACCTTCTGCGTGGCAGCCTGCGCGATCAGGCGCGGCGCCAGAGCGTGCGGCGGATACGCCTGTCCACGGTTTCCGCCGGTCTTGCTGCTCGTACCTGCCACCAGGCCGATGCCGCGCAGTGCGCTCGCGGTGGATCGGCATCGGCGCGCGGATTCCAGTATGGGTCCTCCGCTTCTGGCCAGCCGGTATGATTCCTCGTTGATGCTGCACTGAGGCGCGGCGAGGCGGAGATGCGAAATGCCCATGTTGCGCATCGCCCGTGCCACGGAGCCGATATTGCCCGGGTGCTTGGTCCCGACGAGAATGATGTGGATGTTGGCGAGCACGCTTCCGGTCATGCGGATCTACTCTATGACATCACAGTTCAATGTAACAGCGTCTTTCGCGGCTGGCCTGCGCTGCATGACTTTCGAACCTCGACTTGGACCTGGACCTGGACTTCGGTTCATCACATAGTCTTCGTCCCTGGTGCCGTGGCAGCTTCACGTAACGGCTGTGAGAGTCTTGTCCGACAACAGGCAGGGTTCAAGCAGGCCTGGTCGGAGTCCAGGTCCACGATGGCGACAAGCCCGGGAGGTGGCCGACGTTGCCAGGCATCTCGCCGGGAGCCCTTGAATCTGGTCGGGACCGGGGCGACCTGATATTCTGAAACTTACCAAACGGCAGGTAATCCATATGTTGGGGGCGACGAGTGATGAGACCTGTGCCTTCGATTGTTTCGACGGGACGCGGGAGGTGCGTGTGGTTTCGAGGCAAGGCGGGCTCAGGAGCGTCGGCTGGACGCCGGAAGACACCGAAGTCATCAACAACCTCCAGCCGTTTGCGCTGACTGCAAAAGAACTTCCTCTCTACGATCTCAAGTATGAAGGGAAGGAAAAGGCTGACGAACTCGATTGCTACGTCTTTTCCGTCAAACCGAAGCAGACGAAAGGGGGCAGAATCTACTTCCAGGGGAAGATATGGGTCGACGACCAGGACCTTCAGATCGTGAAAACGGTCGGGAAGCCGGTTCCGCAGAGGAGGGAGAACCAGTTCCCCGAGTTTGAAACCATACGGCAGGTCATCGATGACAAGTACTGGTTTCCCGTCTGGACCCGAGCCGACAGCAGCCTGAATTTTCCCAGCCAGGTGGTTCGAGTGGAAGAGACGATCACCTACGAGGACTACAAGCGTTTCGGATCCAAGGCGACGATCGATTTCGGGACGCCTAAGCCCTAGCAGCGGGCGGGCGGAAGTATGCGGTCAATTCCCTCATGTCGCTGATAAGCAGGTCGCATCCGGCTGCGCTGAGCTTGTCCCTGTCGACCGCATTCACCGCGATCCCGCAGGTTACGGCGCCGGCAGCTTTGCCGGCCTGAACGTCAATCGGGCTGTCGCCCACCATAGCGCTGTCTCCCGGATCCGCACCACAGCGATCCATTGCTTCCAGAAGCGGCGCCGGATCCGGTTTCCGAAGACGCGTGCTGTCTCCGCCGAGGATGAGAGCGAATCTTCTCACGATTCCCAGTGCATCGAGGATCTGCCTGGAGAACCGCTCGGGTTTGTTCGTGACAACCGCCAATTTGGCCCAGTCGAGACTCTCGAGCGCCTCCTCGACCCCCGGGAAGAGGCGAGTGGTGTCGAGCAGGTGCTCCGCGTACTCCTCGAGGTAAAGATCCGTAACCCGGAGCAGCAGCGGCTCATCGGGCTCACTGCTGAGTGCCTCCCGCAACGATCGCTCGACCAGTTTTCGCACGCCGTCCCCGATGAAGCCGGCGATCCGCGCAGGGGGCAGGCGGCGCAGGCCGGCGCGGGCAAGGGCCAGGTTCAGAGCGGATGCGATGTCCCCCTTGGAGTCGATGAGGGTGCCGTCGAGATCGAAGAGGAAGAGCCGGCAGGGACGCGGGGCAAACGCTGGCATTCAGTATCCCAGAAGCATCAGCATGTGGCTGAGCTCCGGGAGGATGAGTGACTCCGTAGCCAGCTTGCAGGCCCTCGGGCTTCCCGGCAGGCAGAATATCGGTTTACCTTTGATCGTGCCGGCGAGCGCACGCGAGAGCATAGCAGCGCTTTTCGCCTCCGGATAGCTCAACAGCATGAAGAGGGAGTTGAATCCCGGCAGCTCCTTTTCGAGCATACCACGCACCGTCTCGATCGTGATGTCAGAAAGGGAAATGCCCGTGCCCCCGGTGGTGACGATCGCGTGGACATCCTTCTGCCGCACGAGTTCCCTCAGGGATGCCCTCAGTACGTTCCTGCTGTCCACGATGAGCTTCCTGATCGGCACGCTGTGACCGCCCCGCTCCAGGAGCTTCTGAATGATATCCCCGGACTGGTCGCTATCCGCGGTCCTGGAATTGGAAAGCGTGATAACGGCGACACGCGCGCGGGCGCTGGCCTTCTTCCTATGGTCTGATACAGGATTCCCGGGTTTAGAGTCAGGCATAGCACCATCCTCCAAGAAACATCCTGCCGCGACACTCACGAGGCGGATCAGGGAGGGTGTTGGCCGACATCATGCCACGACTCAGAATCTCCGTCAATCCCATCACCTGTCAGGCTTCAGTTACCAGTCTTCAGGAGAATGCAGAATTCGGGACTCAGAATTCCGAAGCCCGCCGGGTTGCGAGCAGGGCCAACCGCACCGCCTCCTCCGGACCGGTTGCGATCGTTATTCCGGGTGCGATCCTCCCCTCGGGGTCGGTCGGCGACCAGCTCTCGAGCGCGATGACGGGTATCCCGGCCACGCGCGCCAAGGCGATTTCGGACAGGGTGCCGTATGCGCCGGCTACAGCTATGACGGCCTGGCTCGTGAGAATGTTGATCGCATTTCGTGCCTGGCCCATGCCCGTGACGATGGGTATGTCGATATAGGGATTTGCCTCAGAATCGGACTCACCGGGCAGGATCCCGATCGTGATGCCCCCGGCTTCTTTGGCTCCCCGGGCTGCTGCCTCCATGACTCCGCCCCTGCCGCCGCATACGAGAATCGCGCCCGCCCTTCCGATCTGGCGGCCAACCTCCACCGCCAGCTCCGTGATGCGTGGTGAACAGGTGGAGGAACCCATGACTCCAAGGCGAGGCTTGCTGCGCAGGTCCATGCCGAGATCTCCTGGAGCGATGCTATCATGAGATCACTCAATCAACCTACTGGAGGGACCCGCAGATGTCGTTCACACCGGGCAAGTGGTTTTGGGTGATGTGCGTCGCAGTCGGCGTCGCGGGCATCGCCGTGTTCTGGATGATCTACACGGCACAGCCGCTCCGGCTTGTAGTCCTATTCGATGACGTCGGGGACCTGAAGAAGGGCGATCCAGTCGTCTGGAGGACTTTCACTATCGGCAAGGTAGAGAGCATTGAGCCCCTGGTCGAAAACCAGGTCGGCGTGACCATCTCCATAAAGGAAGACTACGCCCGCCGCATCACGCACGGGTCGACGTTCTCGCTCCGGACCACTGAGTTACTGGGATTGATCGGGCAGGATGCGATTGAAGTGCAGACACCCGGGTCGCCGGGTGCGCCCTTTGCCCGCGGAGAGAAGGTTCAAGGTGTCCGGCCTGAGGAAACCTCGCTGCTCGAGGAAGGAAGGCGATGGACGCTGGAGAAATGGGGCTTTCTGAAAGACCAGGTGAACCAGATGCTGGAGGAGTCCAGGTCCTCGCCCTACCGCGCGGAACTCGAGGACGCGCTGGCCAGGGCGAAGGTACTGGCAGAGGAGGCGGCCCGGGAGGCGCGCCAGGACGCCGAGAAGCTCAGGAAGGACCACGCGAAGGACTTCGACCGGGCGCTCCGGAAGCTCGAGGATATCAGGGACGAGATGTCCCGAAAAGGGGACAAATCCGCCGCCCGGATGCTCGACGAGCAGATCGCCAGGTTGAAGGAATTGCTCAAGCGGTGAGGCTGCTTCCCACTGGCAGCGGCCGTGCTCCGGGCGTCCGTCCGCCCCGCCGTGCGCCGCGGCTCCGGAACCTCGATGTGCCGAAGCGGAGATCATGGTTACAGTCGCAGGAACAAGCCTGTCGACTGAATCGAAACCGCCCTCCCGCGTCAGAGGAATGACTAAAGGATTTCCACTAGTTGAACGAAGAATATTACGCAGGATTGAATCGGCTTCGGGTTGCTGTTCAACTCAAACATCGCCTGTTCACGCACAGAGACATGATTGCCGCCAAAGCTACTTCACCATTTCGGATTGACAAGAACTTCGACATGCCAACGGTCCCGCTCGTCCTGAGCCGGATCATACAGGTGCTCGATGACGATCACTCGTCGGCGCAGGAGATGGAGGACCTGATACTCCACGACCCTTCGCTGTCGGCGCGCATTCTGAAACTTGCCAACTCCGCGCTCTACTCTTTCCGTTCCGAGGTAAAGACGATCTCCCACGCCATCCCGCTCCTTGGCTTGAATCTTGTGAAAAGCCTGGCCATCGGCGTCAGCGTATTCGAATCCTTCACCAAGGGGGCAAAAGGAGAGGCCGTTCACATCAACAACTTGTGGATGCACTCATTCGGCGTCGGGATGCTGTCCCAGGAACTCTGGAAAAAACGAGGCCCGCGCAAAGAAGCGGAATTTGCCTTCCTGTGCGGACTGCTTCACGACCTGGGCAAGGTGATCTTTTTCAAGAAAGCCCCGATGCACTACAGTTTCATCTTTTCCCAGGAACGCAACGACAAAGAGCCGGACATCAGTGCCACCGAGCAGCAGTATTACGGGGTGAATCACGCTTCGATCGGATCACTCCTTGCTGAGCACTGGGGTTTTCCTCCTGAACTCTGCACGGTGATCCGGAAGCACCACTCCACGGTTGATCCGAACGCACCCCTGGTTGCCGCTGTTTCGCTGGCCGATACCATCGTCCGTCAGACTTCCATCGGGCGAGACGGCGACCGGCGAGCGAACCCTGACATGAGCAGGTTGCAGGCCTTGTTGAGGATGGGGGCTGAGGAGTTCCGTCAGTTGAGGCTGTATGCGGAATCGCGCCGCAAGGACGTCGACGACTTCTTCCGGATGATGCCCTGAACCCCTCCAGACCGCAATATGGAAACCGAGGAATGGATCCGTAAGCGCTTGGAATCAATTCTGGCCAGCGATGCCAGGAATCACGCTGAGGTCCGCCGTGTCGCCTCGGAGGAAGGTTTTTCGGCCGCCGAGGGAAGCGACGAAGAGCGCAACCTCTACCAGCGGGTCATCCACACTTATCGCAATGCCATCGCCGAGGTCAACCGCCGGTTCGAGGAGAACGTCTGGTTCCTCTCGGGATTCTACCGCATCCTGGAGAGCATCAAGGAGGAAGGGGATTTCCAGGAAACCTGTCTGCGCGTTGTTGACTGCGTGCTGCAGGAATTTGGCGCGGAGTATTGCGCTCTTGTCGTTTATGACAATTCGAGGCCTGATTCGTCGAGCCTTTGTGTAGAGGGAGTCCGGGAAACCGAGAAGTACATCAGCGTCCACTCCAGGCCGCTCCTGGCCGGCAGCGAGGAACTCGCGCAGATCCTGATGTCGATAGCGGAGGAGGAACCCGCCGGCACCGCCGTCAACGACGTCTATGTGGATGCCCGCTTTCAGTCGATTGATTTCCCGAGCGTGATCCGGTCCCTGGTCTGCCTCCCGATCACCCTCCATGGCAGGACGATCGGTTTCCTGGTGCTCGCCCATTCGATCCCCTGTCGTTTCAACAGCGACCACACCCGCATCCTGACGATCCTCGCCGGCCTCCTGGCGAACGTGAGGCGGCTCACCTCCCGTCAATCGGCTGCGGCTGAATCGGCACCCGCGTTGCCGCCTCAGCCCGAGCCGGAGGACGATACAGTGCTCTCTGTCGTGCTGATGGATTTTGAGACTGCGGGCCCGGGCGGCAAGTACGTGCCGCTGGACCGGGACACCGTTCTCGTTGTCAGGAAATGGATCGCCCCCGACCTCACGGGCAGGGAATGTGCGCTGTTCTATGGAGACAAGAGTCTGCTTCTGATGCTGCCCGGCACGACATCCGACGCCATTCTTTCCCGGATCCGCGATTTCCAGAATGCATTCCTCGAGTGGAAGAGGGGACAAAGCGAGAAATGGCAGGCGGTCAGGATGAATATAGGCTATTCCACATGCCGGGCGGACGAAGACATCCTGCAGACGCTGCACGCCGCCTCTGCAGTCATGCACGCGGAATCGGAAGAGCAGTCCGCGTAAGCGGCCCTCCAACTGCCAAACCTCACACCAGGCCGTTGATCGCCACGTTCGCACAACCATAGAGCCCGATCCGGTAGTCCGTGACCACGAAGACCGGCGTACGGGTCAGTATCGGGCGAATGTTCGGCATGTCACAGCGCAGGAACTCCTTCATGAAGAGCCCGGACTGCATCTCCGGCAGCACTCTGGCTGCTATCCCCCCGGCGAGATAAATGCCGCCGGGAGTCAGGGGGAACAGGGCGTGGTTCTTTGCCGCGCGCCCGTAGCAGCGCAGCCAGATATCCAGGGCTTTGCGGCATCTCCGGTCACTGTCGGCGTGCTGCACGATGATGGGCGGCCGGTCGTACGCGTCGGCTGCGAGGAACGCCCTGAAAACATCGGGATCGCCCATGGTGGGTTCAAGGGAGGCGAGAGCCCGGTAGACATTAGCCAGCCCGGGACCGCTGACTACTTTCTCGAGGTCCGCAGGATTGTTCGGCGAATGATTCACGTTGCGCCGGATCCACTCTGCAATCCTGAACTCCTCTTCACCGACGGCGATGAAGTCGGAATGGCCGCCTTCCCCGGGGATGGGCCGGTACCTCCCGATGTGAGGATCATAGGCCAGGATTGAAGTGCCCAGGCCTGTGCCCGCGCCGATAATCACGGAGGTGGGCTTCGGTCCACGGGCGGGGGGGAGCTTCCCGTAGCGTGACAGCCTCACGAACGCCTCGGGACGGTTTGCCAACAGGACCTCGATTCCGTACCCCACCGCCTCGAAGTCGTTCATGAGGGTGAGTTCCGGGAGTCCTGTCGCATGAGAAATCTCCTCCGAGGTGAATCCCCAGTCGAGGTTGGTGATGTTTGCCGTCTTGCGGTCAGGTCCCACAGGGCCGGCAAAGTCGATGCATGCCCTTCGGATCTGGGGCTTCAGATCC
>JAFNAH010000083.1 GCA_017860075.1 Acidobacteriota bacterium
CCGCGAGTACGTGTGCATGCCGGCGCACGCCTTCACGAAGGCACCGGCAGGCTACACGCATGTGGAGGCGGCAACGCTCACCTGCGCGGGAGTCACCGCTTGGAGAGGCTTGGTGGTGTGCGGTCAGGTGAAGCCCGGTGATACGGTGCTGATCCTTGGCACGGGAGGTGTATCGCTGTTCGCGCTGCAACTCGCGAAAGCTGCGGGCGCCGGAGTAATCGCCACGTCTTCCTCCGAGGAGAAGTTGGAAAAGCTCAAGCGTCTCGGGGCCGACGCCGTCATTAATTACAAGGCCGTGCCGGACTGGGGCCGGAAGGCAAAGGATTTGACGGACGGACGCGGTGTCGATCATGTGATTGAGGTCGGCGGACCCGGCACGTTGATGCAGTCGATAACAGCCTGCAGGACGGGCGGGCATATCGCCCTGATCGGCGTCTTGACTGGTTTTACGGGAGAAGTGGCAATCCCTGCACTGTTTTCGAATCAGATTCGTATCAGCGGGATCTCCATTGGCAGCAGAGCAGATCAAGAGGACATGATCCGGGCGATAACGGCCAATCGTTTGAAGCCCGTTATCGACCGCCGTTTTCTGCTGCTTGATATCGTCGCTGCCTTCAAGTATTACGAATCCCAAAAGCACTTTGGCAAGGTTTGCCTCGAACTATAAGGTCTCCCCTGTCGACTGCTGGATGCGGCAGGCGGTGAGGTCTGGCCTCGAAAGCCGATGGTTGAGATGACGTCAGCGTCTGTCGCAGGGGGTTGTGGCGAAACCCGCGGGGGTCCGAGTCCCCCCTTCGGCAACATCTTGAAATCAGAAGGGCCTCCGGGGCGAACTGGAGGCCCTTTTTAGTTCAGTTCCCGGTGGAGGAAGGCCGCGCTGCGGCCTATATCCTTTCACCGGACCGCAAGCCTCGTGCAAACAACTGCCATATTAGGGAAACCTGAATCCATCCCGGGACGATCAACACCAAAATGATAATAGAACCGAATTTTAAGAGCATGTATCGCCTCTTTAACACCGGGCTGAATTACACGGTCGAGTAATGTAGCAAAGAAAGGAGCGCCTTCCCATGGGACAGGTCACAAAGGTCCTCCCAAGACAAGTCCTCCCACTGTTGTTCACCGCAAGCCTGCTGCTCTTACTCGCAGCGGGGTCGGCCCCCGCGGTTGAAACCGCCGGTGTTCCGGGTTCGCCCGGCGCCACCACCACGATCAGCGGAAAACAGCTTCCGCCGCCCGATCCGAAGTTCGGCGGGGAGATCAGGGAAAAGGCCTCGGAGTCGAAAGCCTGGTGGGCGCCGCGCGTCGTGCCGCCGAAGGGCGCGCCCAACGTGCTGCTCATCATGACGGACGACGCCGGCTTCGGCGCGCCGGGCACGTTCGGCGGCGTCGTTCCGACCCCTGCCCTGGATCGCATCGCGAGGAGCGGACTGCGTTACACGAATTTCCACTCCACGTCGCTCTGCTCGCCGACGCGGGCGGCGATCATCACCGGCCGCAACCATCACGTGGCCGGCTCCGGGGTGGTGGGCGAGATCGCGACGGGATTCCCGGGCTACGACTCGGTCATCCGGAAGGAGAGCGGCACCATCGGTGCCATCCTGAAGGAGCACGGGTACGCGACCTCGTGGTTCGGGAAGAACCACAACACGCCGTTCTATCAGGCGACCCAGGCCGGGCCTTTCGAGCAGTGGCCGGTCGGCATGGGCTTCGAGTACTTCTACGGCTTCGTCGGGGGCGACGCCAGCCAGTGGCAGCCGAACCTGTACCGCAATACGACGGCCATCTACCCCTTCGAGGGCAATCCAAGCTGGAACCTGACCACGGCCATGGCCGACGAGGCGATCCAGCACATGAAGGAGCTCAAGGCGATCGCGCCCCACAAGCCGTTCTTTGTCTATTACGTACCGGGCGGAACGCACTCCCCGCATCATCCGACGCCGGAGTGGATCAAGAAGATCAGCGACATGCACCTCTTCGATGACGGCTGGAACAAGCTGCGCGATACCATTTTCGCCAACCAGAAGCGGCTGGGCATCATGCCTCCGAACGCCCAACTGACGCCTTGGCCGAAGGAACTGCCGCAGTGGGATTCCCTTGGCTGGGAGGAGAAGAAGCTCTTCACCAGGCAGGCGGATATCTATGGGGCTTATCTCGCCTACACCGACCATGAGATCGGTCGCGTCATACAGGCCGTCGAGGACCTCGGCGAGCTCAACAATACCCTGATCATCTACATCAGCGGCGACAACGGCGCGAGCGCCGAAGGGATGCTCAACGGCACGCCGAACGAGTTCACCACCTTCAACGGCGTTGCCGTGCCGGTCAAGGACCAGTTCCTATGGTACGAGTTCTGGGGGTCCGACCGGACTTTCCCGCACTTCGCGGCACCCTGGGCGTGGGCGATGAGCACGCCGTTCAAGTGGGTGAAGCAGGTGGCGTCGCATTTCGGCGGGACGGCTCAGGGCATGGCCATATCATGGCCCGGCCACATCAAGGATGTGGGTGGAATCCGCAGCCAGTTCCACCACGTCATCGACATCGTCCCGACCATCCTCGAAGCGACCCGCATCCCGGCGCCCGATACGCTCAACGGCATCCAGCAGCGCCCGATGGACGGTGTGAGCATGGCGTACACGTGGGATAAGGCGAACGCCAACGCTCCGTCCCGGCGCACCACGCAATATTTCGAGATGCTCGGCAACCGCGCCATCTATCACGACGGGTGGGTCGCGTGCACGACCCCGGCGACTCTCCCGTGGGAACTGAGCAGTGCCACGCCGCCGGATGTGATCACCGGGTACAAATGGGAACTCTACAACGTCAAGGAGGATCCCACCCAGTCCAACGACCTGGCCGCCAAGATGCCGGAGAAGCTCAAGCAGATGCAGTCCGTCTTCTATCTGGAGGCGAAAAAGCATGACGTGCTGCCGCTCAACAACACGACGCTCGAGCGCTGGAACGCGCCGAAGCCGAACCTCACGGCGGGACGAACGGTCTTCACCTACTCGGGAGGACTAACCGGCGTTCCCAACAGCGGCGCTCCGAACATCATGGGCAAGTCGTACACCATTACCGCCGAGGTCGAGATTCCCGCAGGCGGCGCGGAAGGCATGATCGTCACCGACGGCGGGCGCTTCGGCGGCTACGGGCTTTTTCTGAGCAAGGGCGTATTGGGAGTCGGCCGGGGCAAGCCGGTGTTCCTCTACAACCTGCTCGACCTCAAGCGCACGACGTGGGAAGGGCCCGAGTTGGGCGCCGGCAAGCACACCATCGTCTTCGAGTTCAAGTCCGATGGTCCGGGCCTGGGCAAGGGGGGAACGGGCGTGCTCTATGTGGACGGCAAGGAAGCGGCCAGGAAATCCATGGAACACACCATTCCGATCACGTTCCCGGAGGACGAAACCTTCGACATCGGCCAGGACACGCGCACCGGCGTAGCGCTGCTGGAGTATCGCTACGATCCTCCGTTCAAGTTCAACGGCAAGATCGACAAGCTGACCTTCGAGCTTAAACCCTTCCCGCCGGAGCAGAGCGCGGAGGCGGGTTCGGTGGGTCGTCCGGGGCCGGAGGCGGCCCATCGGAAGCAGGAGAGGTTAAATATGCGGAGAACCGCAAGCGGCTTTCCGTCACGCGTACCGGGTCGTATGCGCGAGAGACGGGGCAGAGTCGACGCCATGCCATGAACTGGGTGCTGGTCTTCGCCGCTGTGGGAGAAGCCGGGACGGGGCTGGCGTTGCTGGTCGTTCCATCGCTCGTTGGGCGGCTTGACCGGCATACTCCAGTGGCCTGCGGTAGCTATCCACGCCATATTGTCATTTCTTCTCGCCCGTGTGTGGTTGGTAAATCGGCAGGCCAACCGGTTATAGCTCAGGAGGAGGGAAAGATGAAGAAGATCTCGGTTCGTATATTCACCGGTTTGGCAGTGGCGATCCTGTCCGTTGTTCTGCTTTCCTGCTCGACGATGCCTTTATCACAGCCTATGTCCCAGTCCCAGATAGAAGAGCAGCGGGCGTCCATCCGGGGTATGGCAAGGGAGACCCTCTCGCAGCTTTACCAGGAATACCCGGAAGCAAAGTCGAAGGTGAACAGGGCGGCGGGATATGCGATATTCAGCGATTTCGGGTACAAATACATGTTCATGGGCTCGGCGACCGGCCAGGGCATTGCGGTCAGCCAGGCAACAAAGCGGGATACGTACATGAAGATGGTCGAGCTGCAGCCCGGGTACGGTTTCGGGATCCAGAAATTCAAAAACATATTTCTCTTCGACACGCAGGACGCATTCGACACCTTCGTGAATTCCGGCTGGGAGTTCGGAAGCACCGCGGCGGCAGCGGCCCAGACGAGCACCCAGGGCGGTGGCGCCGGATTGGGGGTGTCCGTGTCGCCTGGCGTGACCATGTACCAGATCAGCGAAACGGGCGCCCTCGTCGGCGTAAGCGTTACCGGCGCCAAGTATTACAAGGATGACGCACTCAACTGAAACAAATTTTTACACCGACGAGGCGCTCAGCGTGTCGTTGAGCGCCTTTATTGTTTCGATGGGGGCTCCTGGGAAAATCGAACGCGTTCTGCCGCCGATCGAATTGCGAGGATAAACGCGGCGCATGGGAGCGAGTATGGCAGACGAGACCCCTGACCTTGTCCCCGTTTTCCGGTCCAGCCATAAGGTTATAATTCCCCCAAGATCCCGGGCCTCGATTCGAGGAGGACGACATGCGGGTATCCCCACGACCAAAAGCACCACCGCAAGAGATCGCTTCGGAAATCGCGGGACGACTGACCGGGTGATGCGCCGGACTTGATCGGAGGATTGGAAATGATCCATGACTTGATGCGAGCGCTGGTGGATGGGATTGGCGTCATGGGGTACCCGGGGATATTTCTCCTGATGGCATTGGAGAGTTCCCTGCTACCCGTACCCAGCGAACTGGTGATGCCGCCCGCGGGATATCTCGCGCACCAGGGATTCATGAATCCATGGATCGCGATATTGGCCGGGACCACTGGAAGCCTTGCGGGTGCCTATGCCAACTACTACTTCGCAAGGCATGTAGGACGCCCCCTGATCCTCAAGTACGGGAAATATTTCCTGGTCCCGCAGGAGAAATTTCAACGCGTGGAAAGTTTTTTCCTGCGCCACGGTGAGATATCCACTTTCATCGGCCGATTGCTGCCGGTGATCAGGCACCTGATTTCCATACCCGCAGGGTTGTCCGGCATGAACCATGCCCGTTTTTCGGCGTATACCCTGCTGGGAGCGTTCCTCTGGTGTTCGATCCTTACGTGGATTGGTTATGCGATCGGCCGGAACGAGGAGTTGATCCTGGCGCACTCCAGGCAGGCGGTAACATGGGTCGTGGTCGGGAGCTGTTTGCTTGTATTTGCATACATCTGGTATCAAAGGCGCAAGGCAGGAGCGTATCCTGCCTCGGTGAACACAGAATCATCGGAGGAGTAGTTCCCGGGGAGACCATATCAGGGAGCTGTAAGCGCGGGAGGTAATGGGTTCTCGATGTACGTTGGCTAATGTGTGATTAGAGAGGCCTTGAATACGGGGAATCCGGACTAACGCCGGGTATCCTTTTTCCCGTACTAGACCCTTGGTGACATGCCCCGCGAATTCCCTCCGGATTCCCGGAGAACCGTCCCGTATCGCGAAAAGAAAAAAACTATGACGGCGGATGGTTTGCTGCTATCGTAATGATTAAATATCGAATATACGTAACAACGATAGAAATGAGGTGCCGATGGACAAGGCCGATATTTTCGAACTGCACGCCGATCTGTGCAAGACCCTCTCGAATCCGAAGCGTCTCATGATCCTGGCCCTGCTGGCCAAGAAGGAAATGAGCGTAGGGGAAATCGCGGAGGTCATCGCGGTTCCCCTCTCGAACGTGAGTCAGCACCTGACGCTGTTGAAGGCGCAAAACCTCGTGAAGACCCGAAAGGATGGACAAACCGTCCACTACAGCCTTGCCGACCGCAGGATTATACAGGCGTGCACGCTGATCCGTTCCGTCCTGCTGGACAAGATGAAGGAGCGCGGTCAGGTCGCGCAGGAGATCGACCCTCGATACGTGGTGACAGCCGACTAAGCGGCCTTTGGAAACCCATCCGAACGAAGTTGAAGGAGGGGAACATGATGGATGGAAAGTTCGGTATCGGGATGTCCGTGGCGGCAATCGCAGGACTTCTCTTCGCTTCCTCGTCCCTCGCGCAGCAGGATACCAGAGGAGGACGGATGTACGATCCCAAGACCGTGGAGACGGTCAACGGTGAGGTGGTCAGCGTGGAGAAGATCCCTTCACCTGGCGGGAAGGGATCCGGTGTCCACCTGACGGTGAAAACGGATAAGGAAACCGTTTCGGTCGAGTTGGGGCCGGATTGGTATGTCGAAAAACAGCCGGTCAGGATCCAGGCAAAGGATCGGATCGAGGTAAGGGGGTCGCGGGTCATGG
>JAFNAH010000567.1 GCA_017860075.1 Acidobacteriota bacterium
GGGAAGGCTGCGCGAGAGCGCTCGCCTTGCGCCGCAGCGTGTCCTCGGCCAGACCCGTGGTCCATGAGCTCGCGAACCACTGCATCAGGGCCCCGCTCTGGTAGGTCCACCCGTCGTAATATTCGGATGCGGTGACGTACGGGAAGATCGCGACGAGATGCTGCGGTGCCGCGGCGGCAGCGAGCATCTGTGTCGCCCCGACATACGAGCCGCCGAACATCCCGACTTTGCCGTCCGAGTAATCCAGGGCGGCTGCCCACTCGATTGTGTCGTAACCGTCCAGGCCCTCATGCCGGAACGGGTAGAACTCGCCCTCGGAAGCGTATCGCCCGCGCGTGTCCTGCAGAACAACAACGTAGCCATGAGAGGCAAGGAAGAGACCGGTGCCCGGATCCTGCCGGTTATAGGGTGTGCGCTCGAGCAGCACGGGGAACCTGCCGGGTGCGTTCGGGCGGTAGACATCTGCCATGAGCATCACGCCATCCCGCATCCGCACTCGCACGCCGGAGTCAACGGTTACACTGAATTCCTGTGCGACGCACGAATCTGCGCCAACGGTTGCCGCATGGCCGCAGAGCATTGCGACAAGGACAAAGACATGGAGCGATGAGCGTTGCGACGGGATGGTCTTTCGAGTGGCGCGCGTCATATCGATTCTTCCTCCCAGGATGATGCAGGCCGGCTGCTGTCGTCCGCGAATCCTCGACGCGCCGCAGCATAGCACAGAAGTGGGCGCGCGCCCCCGGCGCGGTCCCGTCCGGCAACCCTCCATTGACTTCCCCCGTTGCAGCAGCGACAATTTGTGGGCGTCTATCGCGTACCTACGTCCCTCCTTTCGACCCTCATCGATTGAGCGATGCGATACGCGGACCTCGATCGATGATTGAGGGTTCGTCCAACAAGACAGGGAGATCACGGTGCCATGAGCAAGCGTTTTTCGCATCTGACAATCATTGTACTTGCATTCATTCTGGCCGTCGGCCTGGCCGGAGGCAATCAGCAGCCCGCACAGCCGCCAGCGACGCCGCAGCCTGCTGCGCAGCAACCCGCCGCGGCGCAGCCGGCCGCAAGCCCGGAGCAGGACACAGGCGTAGTTGTCCGCGTTTCAGGCGAGGTGATAACCGAGAAAGAGGTGATGGATGCCATCAACCAGCTGGCCGGCAGGCAGCAGCTGGACGCGCAACAGATGAAGCAGAAGGACACCCTGCTTTTCAACCAGGCGCTCGACAACGTAATCGCCACAGTCCTTCTGAGGAACGAGGCGCGCGACAAGAAGCTGACCGTCGAGCCGTCAAAGGCCAACGAAGCATACGAAACCATCCACAAACGGTTTAAGTCCGAAGACGAGTTCAAGAAGGCGCTGGCGACGCAAGGGCTGGATGAAGCCGGATTGCGCAAGGCGCTGGAAGAAAACATGCTGGTCTCGATGGCGATCGAGGCGGCAGTCCAGAACATCCCGGCTGCGACGGACGCCGACATCAGGAAATTCTACGACGAGAACCCGAAGTTCTTTGAGCAGCCGGAACAGGTGCATGCTGCGCACATCCTTCTGCGGGTCCCGCCAAACAGCACGCCGGAGCAGAAGGCGGAGATTCAGAAGCGGCTGGAAGGCATCCGGGCGGATATCGAGAGCAAGAAGATCACGTTCGCGGAAGCGGCGACCGGGAACTCGGAGGACAAGGGCAGCGCACAGAAAGGCGGAGACCTCGGATTCTTCCCGCGCGGCCGAATGGTGAAACCGTTCGAGGACGCAGTCTTTTCGAGCCCGGCCGGTACCCTCACGCCGGTGATCGAGACCCAATTCGGCTACCATTTGATCGAAGTCATTGAAGTCAAGCCGGCAGGGAAAATGTCTCTCGCGGAAGCCAGCGACAGGATCAAGAGTTTCCTGGAGGGAAAGAGCAGGCAGGAGGTGATCGAGAAGCACGTCGCGGATCTCCGGACAAAAGCTACTGTCGAAACAGTGATGACCCAGGAGCAGTGGAATACCAGGCACGCCGCGAAGTGATCGCCGATTGTCCGGGATTGCTGAGGCAGGCGTCCCGCGATTCAGAAGACTTGCCATGCAACAATTGAAAAGCATCGATGAGCTGCAATATCTTCTGCGGCAGCCCGTCGCTGTAGTCTTCAAGCACAGCACCCGGTGTCCGATGAGCACCGAGGCATTTTCCGAGATGAAGGCTTTTCTTGAATCCAGTCCGCAGGCGCCGGTCTTCCTCGTGGACGTGATCGATGACCGCGCAATCTCGACGGAAATCGCGCGAATCACTTCCGTGCGCCACGAATCTCCGCAGGTACTGATCCTGAAGGAGGGGCGCGTTGTCTGGCACGCTTCACATTACGGGGTCACGGCGCAGGCCTGATTCGCCCGGCCTCACCCGCTCGAGGGGCCGCGCAGGGCTTGCCCCTACTTCAGCGCAAAATTGACCGTCACGGTCATCTTTGCCTTCACCGGCTTTCCCTTCACGGTAGCCGGTTTGAATTTCCACTGCTTGAAAGCCTCGAGGGCAGCCTTTGCGAGACGCGGATCCGGATTGTTTATCGCCCTGGCATCGAGGACCTTTCCGTCGGCGCCCACGTAGGCTTCTATGATGACCTCGCCTGAAACCTTCTCTTCCCGGGCATCCTCCGGGTACTTCGGGGCTACCTTCTCGATCAGCACAGGCTTCACCAGGCTGGGATCTTCGGCTTTGCCCTTGTCCTGCCCGGGCAAGGCGTAGGCGCACGCACATCCGAGTGCGAGCATCAAGACCAGAAGCACTGAGTTTTTCATCTTGTTTTTCTCCTTCCGTTCGATTTGGCCCGCTCACCGGTGCAGGCCCTCGCCATATAGAGGCGTTGACGGGTCTGAACCGTGTACAGGAAGTGGGCGCGGTCTGTCAGACC
>JAFNAH010000568.1 GCA_017860075.1 Acidobacteriota bacterium
AAGGGTTGGCGAGGGCGAGGCCGGTGAAAGTGCCGGCCTGGTCGACGAAGATGCGGCCTGAGCTAAAGGGGGTGACGCCGGCGACGCCGGCCTGGGAGACGAGGGTGCCGGAGGGGTTGGTATAGGTGAAGAGGGCGGAGCCGACGGGTGCGACGGACCCGGGCTCGGCATTCATGATGGTGAAGCCGACCTGGATCTGGCTTTGCGAAAAGAGCGAGACCGAAAGAATCGCGGCAGCTCCAACAGGGAACGCTCTCATCCAAGCACGCGGCGGGATTTGCATCAAACGCCTCCTGGATCTGCGGTATGGGCAGGAACGCACGACGGGGAACATCGGGCAATCGTCAAGCTCCCGCCCATCGGTGCAAAAGACCCCCTCCATGTATTCGAATGAATCGTGCACACTCTAACAGCCTCGCTGGTTCCATGCCACGGTTGCGGGGACGCGATCCTGTGGCTCGTGTAGCACGGATACCACGTTTTTCACTGACTTCGAAAATTGATTTCCCTGAAAGCCGGGACGCGGCATAGAATCCCGCGCATGACGTTAACTGCCATCGACTGGGTCATCATCGCGATCTATCTCGCGGGGTGCGTCGGGGCCGGGATCCGGACGCGGCGCTATGTCAGGGACTTGAACGATTTCGCGCTCGCCGGGCGCCAGGTGGACGTCAACGTGGCGTCCCTGGCGGCGACCGAAATAGGCATCGTCACCGTGATGTACACGGGCGAGATGGGATTCAAGAGCGGCCTTGCCGGAGCGGCACCGGGCGTCCTGCTGTGCCTTGCCATGCTGATCGTGGGAATGACCGGGTTTGTCATCGAGCCCCTGCGCGACGCCGGCGTCGTTACCATCCCGGAGCTATTCGAAAAACGCTTCGGCACGAAGGTCCGCTGGCTGGCGGGACTGGTCGTCGTCCTGGGGGGAGTGCTCAACATGGGCATTTTCCTCAGGTTGGGAGGCGAGTTCCTGATGTACATCACCGGGCTCAGTCCCAAGGCCTCTTTCAGCCTTTCACTGCTCGGGCAACAGTGGCAGCTTGGGTTGCTCGAAGCCACCATGACTTTCCTGCTGGTGCTGATCCTGATCTACACGGTTCTGGGAGGCATGGTCTCGGTTCTGGTCACGGACTACCTCCAGTTCCTGGTGAAGGGCCTCGGTATTGTCATCATTTCGGTCGTCGTTTTCTGGAATATAAATCCCCTCAGCCTGATCGAGGGGCTGGATGCCGTCCAGAGCCAAACCCGGACAGCCGTGAACATGACGATGACCGACCCCTTCAACCCGTTCCATTCCCTGGGCTACGGCTGGGTGATCTGGCAGTCGCTGCTGGCGCTTGCGGTGATGACCACCTGGCAGACCATCGTCGCCAGGGCGCTCGCGGCGAAAGACGCCAGCGTCGCCAAGCGGATCTACCGGGGCACTGCTTTTTACTTCGTAGGACGATTCAGCCTGCCCGGCTTGTGGGGGGCTGCAGCGTTCCTCTATTTCGCCTCCGCGGCGGTGGGAGGGCTGCCCGAGGGAATCGGGTCGCTGGCAGCCATGCCGGTCTACCTCGGCCGGATTCTGCCCGCAGGCATTCTCGGCATTGTTGTCGTGGCGATGCTCGCAGCTGAAATGTCCACAGACAGCGGCTATCTGCTCACCTGGGCGACTGTCATCTACAACGATCTCGTCAGCCCCTGCCTGAAACATCCCATGTCCCAGCGCTCGAAGCTGCTGACCGTCCGCCTGCTGCTGGTGGCCATCGGGATTTTCCTGCTCTTCTACGGCTTGTGGTACCGGATCCCCGGACGTGCCTGGGATTATCTGTCCGTGACAGGCAACATCTACCTGGCGAGCGTGTTCACTTTGCTTGTGGGGGCTCTGTATTGGAAGCGCGCCAACAGCTGGGGTGCTCTTGCCTCGATCGTGCTGGGCGCGATCGGCCCGATTACCTTCCTTGTGATCAACGCGATTGTGGAGGACCCGGCGCGGCAGATCTCTCCCGAGACGGCAGGCCTGAGCGCTTTCGGGATGGCGTTTGCCGGGATGTTCTTCGGATCGCTGGCAGGCAGAATGGCCGGTATCGGGACCGCGGTTCGTGCGACGGAGGTGGATAGATGAGATTCCTCCTGGCCTGGTTCTGGATGTGCCTGATCCTGGCGTCAATCCTCTGGTATGCGTTCCTGCTTTTCTACGTGGGGATCAAGGGTGGAACCGAGATCATCTCGCTCGGCAAGAACCTGTCGCGCAGGCCCGAAGGCGAGGACGGCCCAGGAACCTGCGCTCCCTGAAATCTCCAGAAAACTTCCTGCCTCACTGGATAGTGACACCCGCCCGCGTTCGAACGCTGTCCCATGTTCCCTGCCGGAGGTGTGATCGCGCCGTCGACATCGGTGTCCAGGCCCCGCTGTCGGCGCGAAATTAAACCGAAGAAACCGTTGCGGAGTCGAAGACGAGCGCTCTGACCGGATTCGTCGAGCTGTTCGGGCGCCGAAATTCCAATCCATCGGCGCGGTGATCACGACTGCCGGCCACGGCTAAAGGTCTGAGCACGCGTCGATATCCCGTTGCAGTAAATGGCCGTGATCGCATACTGGTCGGTGCCGGACCTTCCAGGAGATGCAACGTTGCAGTAAAACACACCCTCGGTCATGTTCTCATTGAAGAAATTTTGTGTTGGACAGTCAAGGACGGTCCGGTCATGGTCAAGCGGCGCGGATCGGTCACTTTGGGCTTGTGACCCTGAGGTGGCTGGGGTAAGAATGCACTCGCCGGATGTCCGGTTCGATCAGAGGGAAAGGCATGCGGATTGATCGGTCCGGCACCCCCGTTTGCGTTCTGAAACCGCCGCCGGAGGCTTCATGAGACAAATGACCCTGGGAATGCCTGTTCTGAGAGTCCCTCTGCGTCTGGTGGCCGTTCTCCTGCTCCTTGGCACTGCTGCCTTCGGCCAGTCGCTCACGCTTCCGGACCTATCCCGCGCCCGCGACGCGGCCGCCAGGAAGAAATCGATCACCGAGGTCGAGAAGAAGCAGATTCTCGAGCTCTACGACCAGGCCATCTCATCGATTGAGGCAAGCCTGCGGTTCCGCGCGCTTCAGCTCGGGCAGGAGCGGACGAGAGTTGCGATGCAGCGCGAACTTACGGCGTTGCAGGAGGAGGTCCACCGCCCCGTCCCTGCGCCGACTGCCCCCCAGCGGGCTGACGAAACCTCGCGTGAGGTGGAAGAAGCTCTCGCGCAGACGATCACCGAACGGGACGCTCGTCAGAGAGCCATCGTTGACCTGTCCCGCGTCGCGTCCGACCTGGTCAAGCGACAGGATGAGATCAATCAGCGACGAGCTTCGTTGCGGCAGACACTCGAAAACGCAGACGATCAGCTCGCCGTCGTCCAACTCACCTCGGTGTCTCCGGAGTGGGAAGCTGCCGCCCGGACCAAGCTGCTGGCCCAGAAGCAGGAGCTGACGGCCGAGATGGACAGCCTCAAGGCGGAGCGCGAGACACTGGATCTCCGCCGCGCGCTCGTTCCGCTGCAGCGGGAATCGACCAAACTCCGGCTCGAGGCCGCGGAACGCAACATCGCCGCTCTCAAACAGCGGGGTGAGGCAGCGCAGAAGAGAGACGCGGCCCGGGAAGTGGAACGAGCCATCAAAGTGGCCCGCGAAGCGCAGGCCAGTTTTCCGGATTTGGAACCGGTTGCGCAGGAAGTCCAAGAGTTGGTTGTCAAACTGTGGGGCCCCAACGGGGCCCGTGCGACGTCTCAGGAACTCACCGAGGTCACCGCGAGGATGAAAGAGAGCTCGGTGCGCGTGGGGCAAACCGCAGTGGTGGTGAAGCGGCGCTATCGTGCTGCCGGCCTTTTTGCCCCGGCGAACGAGTGGTTGGAGCAATTGCCCAAGAGATACCAGCTTCCGAGGCAAATTCAGCGCACCCGCATTCAGAAGCTGTGGCTTCTGCCCGGTGTGCGGCGGGACGTTGTTGCGTTGGAGGAGGAGCGCCTTCGTGAAACGACGCTGGAAGCCCAGGTGGAACAGGCAAAATCCTCCGCAAAGTCGCTCGCTGCGACGGACGTCGCCCGGTTCGACAGTCAGGCACGGGCCCTGCTTCAGCTCCGCCGGAACCTTCTCGAGGATCTCCTGAGGGCCAACCAGGGACTCGAGGGGCAACTCGCTGAATTCGACACGGTCTCTGCCGGTTTGCTGGAGCGATTGCAGGATCTGATCGAGTTTGTATGGGCACGGATCCTCTGGACACGAAGTGCGGAACTGGGCCCCCTTCCGACTCCTGCCATCCTTGCGGATGGGGTGCGGTGGCTCATCCTGAATCCCGACTGGGCGTTAATCGCGCGCGGTTTCTTCGGGTCGGGGACAACAGCGTTCTCGGCGGTTCCCGCTCTTCTGCTGGTCATCCTGCTTTTCGCCGGAAGGCCACGCTTCCAGGAGCAGCTCCGGAAAATCACCGTCGATGGGTCAGGGC
Organism: Acidobacteriota bacterium; assembly: GCA_017860075.1. Classification (GTDB taxonomy): domain Bacteria; phylum Acidobacteriota; class UBA6911; order UBA6911; family UBA6911; genus JACADW01. The sequence continues at coordinate 4,463 of JAFNAH010000568.1, forward strand.
ATCCGTCCAGGGGATTCCGCGCTCTCTGCTCATCGCTCTTCTACACTGCGCTGATCGCGGCCGGAGTACCCTCCGCACTCTGGTGG
>JAFNAH010000084.1 GCA_017860075.1 Acidobacteriota bacterium
CCGCCATTCACCATATTCCCGAAATAGTATTCGTGCAGCCGCATCCCGTTGAACTCCCAACCGAATCTGCGGCTCAGTTCGGCATACTCGGGCGTGGCGACCTTACCCTCTTTCAGCAGGGCGTCCAGGGTTTCCACAAGCTTGTTCGTATTCGTGACGTAACCCTTGTAAAGGGTAAAATGGTTGTTCAGAAGGGTATCGCTGAATCCTGCCGTGCCCAGCAGGTGCTCGAAATTCATCGGATCATAGGCCATATTTTTCTCCTTTCCCTGCCGCGAATGGTTTCACAGTTTTCTCACGCTGTCCATGCCTTGACGGTCTTTCATTTCGCGATCAAAAAGACTGCCTACAAACGCTTGAAGCGCGCCTGGAAGAAACGCAGGTACCTGGGCTCGTACACCATTTCGAGGCCGCGCGTCCGTTCGCGGCCGTCATACACCGCTTTGACCGACTCGGCAACCACGTCCATGTGAGCTTGTGTATAGACACGCCGCGGGATCGTGAGCCGGGTGAGTTCCAGTTTGGGATAGTAGTGATCGCCGGTCTTGGGATTTCGCCCGGCGCTGGCGATGCCGCGTTCCATCGAACGGATACCCGAATCCAGGTAAAGCTCCGCGGCGAGGGTCTGCGCGGGAAACTGTACTTGCGGGATGTGGGGATAGAAGCGTCGCGCGTCGAGGAAGATCGCGTGGCCCCCTACCGGCTGCACAATCGGGATGTTCCAGTCTGTGAGCAGCTCTCCCAGGTAGCGCACCTGGCCGATGCGTGCCCGCACGTGATCATCCTTGACCGACTCGGCGATGCCGATCGCCATGGCTTCCATGTCGCGGCCCGCAAGCCCACCGTAGGTGTGGAGCCCTTCGTACACGACCACCAGATTTCGCAGCTCCTCGAATAGCTCCCAGTCGTTTACAGCCAGCCACCCGCCGATGTTGACCAGGTTATCTTTCTTGGCGCTCATCCACGCCCCATCGGTGTAGCCGCAGAATTCCTTCAGGATGTCGGCGATCGGTTTGCCGGCGTAACCCGGCTCACGCTCCTGGATGAAAAAAGCATTCTCGACCATGCGGGTCGCGTCCAGGAAAATCTTTATACCGTGACGGTCGCACAGGCCGCGAAGCGCCTTGAGATTCGCCATGCTGACCGGCTGGCCGCCTGCCATGTTCACGGTTCCCGCAAGGCTGACGTAAGCGATCTGCTCCGCACCCTCTCGCTTGACGAGCGCTTCGAGCTTATCAAGGTCGATATCTCCCTTGAACGGATGCATGCTCTGCGGGTCATGAGCTTCATCGATGATGACGTCTACGAAGATCCCGCCGGCGAGTTCCTGGTGAAGGCGCGTCGTGGTGAAGTACATGTTGCCGGGCACGTACTGACCGCGCTTGATGCCCGCCCGGCTGATGAGATGCTCTGCGCCCCGCCCCTGGTGCGTGGGCAGGACGTGTTTGTAGCCATAGTGGGCTTGGACGGCACTCTCGAGGTTGTAGAAATTGCGGCTGCCGGCATAGGCTTCGTCCCCGAGCATCATTCCCGCCCACTGGCGATCGCTCATGGCGCTCGTGCCGCTGTCGGTGAGAAGATCTATATACACATCCTCCGACTTGAGCAGGAACGTGTTGTAACCCGACTCGTCCAGTGCCTTCACCCGCTCTTCGCGACCTATGACGCGGAGAGGCTCCACCATCTTGATCTTCCAGGGCTCGGCCCAGGAACGCCGGCCAAACTGCTGGCCCATGGTCTGCGGAACAGGGTTGGTCATAGATTCAGCTCCTGTGGAACATCGATCGGGATCACCCGCATCAAGTTACCACGAGTGGTCCCGACGCGTAAAAGCATCGATTTCATGTCTTGTTGAGAACTGGCGGGAATCGAGTTATTCTCCGGAACCAGGATGTTGATTTGGGTTCGAGCTCACCTATCGACCATGGGGACCTGACAGATGGCCACCAATCGCAAAACGAAGCCGCGACAGAAACCAACCCGAAGGCCCGGCCCGCGGACGCTCGCCATCGACATAGGCGGGAGCGGAATCAAGGCCATGGTGCTGAACCACAAGGGCACCCCGGTTACCAAACGGCTCCGCCACCCTACCCCGCGAACCCCGCGACCGCGAACCGTCGTCGATGCCATCTGCACAATGATTCCGGCGCGAGTCAAGTTCGATCGGGTCTCGGTCGGGTTCCCGGGTGTAGTAACGCGGGGCGTGGTCTACACCGCCGTGAACCTGCATCCCGACTGGGTCGGATTCGATCTGGCGCGCACCCTGCAGCGGAGGCTCGGGAAGCCGGTCAGGGTGGCAAACGACGCCGACATTCAGGGCTATGGCGTTATCGAAGGCGTGGGGGTCGAATTGGTTCTGACCCTCGGTACGGGACTCGGTTCGGCTCTTTTTGTCGATGGGTGCCTGGTCCCCAACCTGGAGCTGGCCCATCACCCGTTCCGCAAACGACAGACCTACGAGGAACAGGTAGGCCGCGCTGCTCTCGACGTTGTCGGTAAGAAGAGATGGAACCGGCGGGTTTTGCAGATGCTGGATCTGCTGGGACGAATCATCAATTACCGCAAAGCCTATCTTGGGGGCGGCAACGCCAAGAAGCTCGAGGGGCCTTTGCCCAGGAATGTCCGGGTCGTAAGCAACGAGGCCGGGCTTCTCGGCGGCATCGCGCTCTGGCACAAACACTGAGCGAGGATACAGGACCCACTCGTGCTCTTGAAACTTCAGAGGCTAACCAGGTAAGCGCTCTGCCACGGAGGGCAGGATGCCTTTTCGCCGGACAACTGCAATCGCGATCCTCACCCTGTCTTTGTCAACCGCCTCAAGCCTTTTCCCTGCGGCCCCGAAGCCGCAACCGTTGCCCCCGCTTCGCGAGCAGGCTGCGATACGGCAACAGTGGCTCAAGATCCGCCTGGAGCGGGTGCTTCCTCAACTCATGAGGAAGCACGGTGTCGCCATGTGGCTGGTTGTCTCTCGCGAATACAACGAGGACCCGGCCTTTTTTTCGCTGGTCTCACCAACTGTGTTGGCCGCACGGCGGCGCACAATCCTCGTGTTTTTTGATCGAGGCGCCGAAAGAGGGGTGGAGCGACTGAGCCTGGGCGGCGGATCCAACGACGGGTTGTACCAGGTCCTGCGAGATCCCTCAGCAGAAGCGCGTGAATTGTGGGGGGAAGGCCAGTGGACCCTGCTCCGGAAGGTCATCGAACAACGCAATCCCCGGAACATCGCGGTGGATATCTCACAAACCCATGCGTTTTCCGACGGACTCTCCGCAGGCGAATGGGAGAAGCTGCAGCAGGTGCTGGGTCCTGAGTACGGCAGTCGGATCACCCGGGCCGAATTGCTTCCTCTCGAATATATCTCGGTTCGAATTCCCGAGATGCTCCGCTATTACCGGCAGTTGATGGAGACCGCCCACTGGCTCATCGGTCGCGCTTTCTCCAACGAAGTGATACAGCCCGGCAAGTCTACCAATCAGGACGTCGTGTGGTGGTTGCGACAGGAATTGAACGGCATGGGGTTGGCAACCTGGTTTCACCCCTCGGTCCGGGTGCAGCGCAAGGGATCGGGAGTCAATCCGACGCCCGGTGACGATTCGGCTGAAATCATCAACCGCGGTGATGTCCTCCACGTGGATTTCGGGACCAATGCAATGGGGTTCGCCACAGACACGCAGCACATGGCATATGTGCTGCGCGAGGGTGAAGAAGACGTGCCCGCCGGGCTCAAGGCGGCGCTTGGGACTGCAAACCGGCTGCAGGACATCGTAATAGAGCGGATGAAGCCGGGGCGCACGGGCAACGAGATCCTTGCCGACGCTCTCAGGGCGATGCGCGCGGAAAACATCAAAGGATCGGTCTATTCCCACCCCATCGGGGACCACGGGCACGGGGCGGGTCCGCTGGTCGGACTGTGGGATCGGCAGGAAGGAGTTCCCGACCGCGGCGACGTTCCGGTTATTCCGGATACATGGTTTTCAATCGAGTTGAGCGTCCGCGCTCCGGTGCCCGAATGGGGCGGCCAGGAGCTGTTCATCGGCGCGGAGGAGGATATAACCGTCGACGCGGACGGGAAGGCTTCCTGGGTGCTGCCAAGGCAGACCGCATATCATCTCGTCCGATAGGCCGCCAGAGTCTCTGCGTCGGAGACGTTGGGGTTCACATCCCCCTGAGGGTAAAGAATGAGCGATGCTGCCAATCTACACATGATCCGCTGCGGGCGCTTGGACGCTCCGCCTCAGGGTGTCGAGCTGCGGGCCGGACCGCTGGTGATGCTGTTTGATCCCGAGACAACGAACCTGCGCAGGATACGGTTCGGCAAGCTGGAAGTGCTCCGCAACATCTACGTCGCCGTCAGGGACCGCGGCTGGAGAACGGTCCCCCCGAAGCTTTCCGGCATGAATCTGAACCGGTCCGCAGACAGCTTCGACCTCGAGTTCGACGTCGAGTGTCGCGAGCGTGAGATTGGATTCTCGTGGCACGGCCGGATTGAAGGCGGCCAGGACGGGACCGTGACCTTCGCCATGGAGGGCGAGGCGCTCACCGACTTTCTGCGCAACCGGATCGGATTCTGCGTGCTCCATCCCATTCGTGAGTGCGCCGGCAGGCCCTGCTCCGTCGAGAAGGTCGACGGAACCAGAGAAGAGGGTGTCTTCCCGGAGCGGATATCGCCGCACCAGCCGTTCAAGAGCATTCGGGCCATCTCGCACGAGATCGCCCATGGGCTCCTCGCGGAAGTGAGGATGGAGGGCGACACCTTCGAGATGGAGGATCAGCGCAATTGGTCCGATGCATCCTACAAGACTTATTGCACACCGCTTTCGCTTCCGATGCCGGTGAAGATTGCCGCAGGTACAAGGATCCGGCAATCGGTGACTTTGAGCCTCGCGGGTATCCCGCCCGATGATCCTGTGATTGAGCCCGCGCGCTCGACGGTTGTGCGGGTCGCAGTCACAGACCAGCCGCCGGCGACGCTCCCTGCGCTGGGCCTGGCGATGGCGATCGATCAGGGAGCGCCCGGAGACACTGAAATCCGGCGGCTGCTGGCTCTCAACCTGGCACACCTGCGGGTTGACCTCCACCCCTTCGACCCGGATTGCGCCGATCACTTCCAGGCAGGTCACGCGCTGGCCGGCCGTCTCGGCATCCCGCTCGAAGCCGCCGTCCACCTGTCAGACCGGGCAGACGCCGAGCTGGCTGCGGTGGCTTCGGAGTGCAGGCGCCTCAAGGTAACGGTTGCGCGCTGGCTCATATTCCATCGCAAGGAAGGTTCGACATCGCGGCCCTGGGTCGAACTGGCCCGTCGAAGACTCGGTTCCGTGTGTCCCGGCGCCCAGCTCGGCGCAGGGACCGATGGCTATTTCGCCGAGATAAACCGCGCCCGACCGCCGGCTCCAATCCTCGACGTCGTATGCTACCCGGTCGTCCCACAAGTCCATGCGACCGACGACACTACCCTGGTGGAGAACCTTGTCCCGCAATCATGGATCGTGGCCAACGCGCGGGAATTTTCCGGCCGGCCCATCGCCGTAACCCCTGTCACACTGAAATCCCGCAGCCACTCGAGCGGATTGGACCAGCAGTCTTCTCTGGCGACCGGGCGGCTGCCTGCAGGAGTGGACGCGCGCCAGTTGTCGCTCTTCGGTGCGGGATGGACGCTGGGCAGTCTCAAGTACCATTCCGAGAGCGGGGCCTCCAGCCTGACCTACTACGAGACGATCGGCTGGCGAGGGGTGATGGAAAGCGGGCGAGGTTCACCCCTGCCCGAGGCCTTCATGTCGATCCCGGGGGCTGTGTTTCCGCTGTATCACGTGCTGGCAGATTTCGGTGAGTTCGCCGGCGGGGAAGCGTTCCCTTCTCTCTCGAGCGAGCCGGAACGAGTGGAGTCGCTGGTAATGACGAAGGCGGGAAAGACCCGGGTCATGGCAGCCAATCTCGGGGCGATGCCGGAGACTATTCACGTGGCCGTGTCGGAACTCCAAGGCGAGGTCAGAGTGCGTTACCTGGACGAGCGCAACGCCGTTGAAGCGATGCGGAATCCTGAAGCGTTCAGATCAGACCCTGGTGCCCGCATGTCTGTGGAGGGTGGAATCGTCGAACTCGAACTTCTGCCCTACGGCCTGGTCCGGATCGATTCAGGCGGAGGGCAGGGTTAGATGAACCGTGATGAACAAATCGGGCGGATACGTGACCGGTCCGGGCCATGGGACATTCTGGTCATCGGCGGTGGCGCGACCGGGGCCGGGATCGCCGTAGATGCGGCCTCGCGCGGTTTCGATGTCGTCCTGGTCGACTTGAGCGATTTCGGCAAGGGCACCTCGAGCCGGAGCACGAAACTCGTGCATGGCGGGGTACGGTATCTCGAGCAGGGCAACATATCGCTGGTGATGGACGCTTTGAAGGAGCGGGGCGTCCTGCGCGAGAATGCGCCGCACCTGGTGCGCGACCTTGCC
>JAFNAH010000569.1 GCA_017860075.1 Acidobacteriota bacterium
CAGGATGCCATCGAAGCCGCGGACCGCTTCGTCGAGCGCACGAACCGGCACGGGTACCGGATCAGCATGATTCCCAGGGATTACATCTGGGGCTCAAACGGCGTCGCCGCCAATTACGGGATGCAACTCCTGGTGGCCAATGCGATCAATCCGGATCCTCGTTACGTTCAGACCGCACTCGAGAACCTGCACTACCTGCTGGGAAGAAATGCCTTCTCGCTTTCGTGGGTTGCGCAGGTGGGGGCCAATCCCTACCGCCATGCCCATCACCGCCCGAGCGGTGCCGACAGCCTTGCGGAACCGTGGCCGGGGCTGCTCTCCGGAGGTCCCAACCAGAACCGCCAGGATGCGCCAACGAAGAACCTGCCGCAGTTGCCGCCGGCGAAGATCTACCTGGATGAAGAAGCCTCCTATGCGTCCAATGAAACGTGCATCAATTGGAATGCGCCGCTGGTTTTCATCCTGGCCAGCGTTCTACCGGAAAAATGAAGACTGGGGAGTGAAGAAGTACCGGGCTACCGCGGAGACGCGGAGTTCGCAGAGATAAGTATTTGATTCTAAATTACATAGAAATCAATCTCTGCGGCCTTTGCGCCTCGGCGGTGAATTCCTTACGCCTTCTCAGTTATACTCCTGTGGTTGGAAGTGACAAAGGAGACGGTAATGAAGACGAGACAAAGCATCTTCGTGGCAGGAGTGGTGTTGCTGTGCGCGGCCATCTCGATGGCAACCCCGAGTTTCACCGGCGAATGGAAAATGAACGCGAGCAGGAGCGACTTCGGCCAGATGCCGCCTCCAAGCAGCGTCATCAAGAAGATCACGCACGAAGACCCGAGCCTCAAGGACGTAACCACCTGGATCGGTGACCAGGGCGAAATGACGATCGACGCGGCCTACACTACTGACGGTAAAGAGTGTGCCAACAAGTCACCCATGGGCGAGTCGAAGAGCACGCTGAAGTGGGATGGCGATACCCTCGTGATCGAGACGAAGGCGGATTTTCAAGGCAACACCGCAACCATCACCAGCCGCTGGACACTCTCCGAAGACGGCAAAACGCTGACCGAAAAAGATCACTTCAGCAGTTCAATGGGCGAAGGCGACATGACGGTCGTCTATGACAAGCAGTAGGAACGGTGTCCCCCCGATCGCTGCGGGGGAATACACGCGCGGAGTTGGAGTGTATCCCGGTGACCCGAGGGAGGACTCCGCGCCGGCGCTGGTTCCCGAGACTGCAACCTACAGGAACCTCGCACTTCACAGGCCGGCTTATCACTCGAGCAGTCACGACTACAACCTCACGGCGCAACTGCTGACGGACGGGATCATTGAGGCAGGACCTCCGCGCCGGCTCGCGGTCACAACCAGCCGGCGCGGCACCCTGGGCAGAGCCGACCGGGAGATCCTGTTCGACCACAACTCGATTACCTCGCTCGACCTGAGCGGCACCAATCCCTGGGTACAGATTGAATTCATCGGCGGCGATTCGTCCTATGAAATCGACCGCATCGAGGTCGAGGCCCGCACTCGACCGACGGGCGGCGAGTGGACCTTCATCATCACCGGTTCCGTGGAAGGAACCTCGTGGACGGAACTCGGCCGTGCGACGGGAATCATCCCGGCCCGCCGCAATCCGAAGAGAGGGAGCAGGACGCTCGAGGCGCCGGTAGGCTTCGGCCGCAGTGCCATCAGGGTGAAGCCCTCGATCCCGCTATCCCGGCCGGCTCGTTTTCGCTGCTATCGCATCGCGCTCAATTCCACGGACAGCAGGGCCTGGGCCCTGGCACAGGTGGCGTTCTTCGACCAGGATCGACGCATCGAAGTCGCGGGACCCCACAACTTCAGCAGCGCCTGGATGCCGGAGGGCAGGGGCGAGGAGTGGGCCTGCGTCGACCTGGGTGCGCGGTGCACGTTTGATCGCGTCAAGCTCCACTGGATCCGGCACGCTGCCGAGGGTGTGGTCCAGGTATCGGATGATGCATCGACCTGGACGGAGATCCATCCGCTGCCGGCAGGCACCACGATCCCGGACGACCTCGAGATCTCGCCGCCGGTGACAGGCCGGTATGTGCGTGTGCTCATGAAGCGCCCTGCGTCGCCGGACGGATACATCCTCAGCGAGCTCGAAGTATATGGGCGCGGCGGCCCCGTGCCGGAACCCAAGCCGGCGCCCGCGGCGCGCGCGGGCGGACGCCTGGAACTCGCCGCCGGCAGGTGGCGATTGCAGCGCGACTCGCTTGTCGACGCCGACGGCGCCCGACTCTCCGAACCTGGATTCCGTGACGACGGTTGGATCGTAGCCACGGTGCCCGGCACGGTCCTTTCCAGCTACTGGAACGCCGGCGGATCGAAGGGGCGTTCACCCGCGGGCGATTTGACGTCACGGGCTTCGTCCGCCCGGGCGGGAAAAACGCACTCGCGGTGCGCATCGAGAAGAACGCCACTCCCGGCAGCGTGAAGCAGAAGACATTCGAGTACGCGGGCCTGAACGGAGGCGCGCTGGGCGCAGACAACCCGACGTACCACGCGTCGATCGGGTGGGACTGGATCCCCACGGTGCGAGGCCGCAACATCGGCATATGGAATGATGTCCACCTGCAAACCACCGGGCCGGTGACGATTGAAAACCCCTCGGTCAGGGCCTCTCTTCCCCTGCCCGATACCTCCTATGCCGACCTGAGGGTGGAGGTGTCGCTGAACAACCACGAGCCCTCGCCCGTCAGCGGCACTTTTCGGGGGCGATTCGGGGGCGCCGAATTCGAGCAGACCGTGACGCTGGAGGCAGCCTCGATCACAGGTGTCGTGCTGGACTCTTCGACGCACCCGGCCCTGCGGCTTCAAGAGCCGAGGTTGTGGTGGCCCGCAGGGTATGGTGATCCGCATCTCTATGATGTCGACTTCCAGGTTGATGTCGCAGGCAGGATTTCGGACAGCAAAGCGTTCCGGGCCGGCATACGGCAATTCACCTACAGCGAGGAGGAGGGCGCGCTGAAGATCCGGGTCAACGGCAGGCGCCTCGTGTGCCGCGGCGGCAACTGGGGTTTCCCCGAAGTAAACCTGCGCTACCGCAGGCGCGAGTACGACATCGCCGTTCGCCATCACCGCGACCTCAACTTCACCATGATCCGCAACTGGGTCGGCCAGACCGCCGATGAGGAGTTCTACGAAGCCTGCGACAGGCATGGCATCGTCGTCTGGCAGGACTTCTGGCTCGCGAATCCGACCGACGGCCCGAACCCGGATGACAGGGACCTGTTCCTGCGCAACGTGAGGGATACAGTGCTGCGCATCCGGAACCATCCTTGCCTGGGACTGTACTGCGGGCGCAACGAGGGAAACCCGCCGAAGGCGCTTGATCAGGGCATCAGGGAGACGCTGGCCGAACTCCATCCGGAGATCCTTTACATTCCCCATTCGGCAGCCGGCGGCGTGAGCGGGCACGGACCGTATTCGGTGCGGCCGCCGGAGTATTACTTCCGGCGTCGCGCCACGCCTAAGCTTCACAGCGAGATGGGCATACCCAATATTGTCGACATCGACAGCTTCCGCCGCATGATGCCAGAACGCGCCCGGTGGCCCCAGGGACTCGTCTGGGGCTTGCACGACTTCAACCTGGCGGGCGCCCAGCGTCTATCGGCGTTTCAGGCCATGATCGACCGTAACTATGGCGGTGCAATAGATGCCGCCGAATGGGTCGCGCTCGCCCAGTTCGTCAACTACGACGGCTACCGGGCCATGTTCGAAGCGCAGGGCAAGAACCGCATGGGGCTCCTGCTCTGGATGAGCCATCCGTGCTGGCCATCGTTCGCGTGGCAGACCTACGACTATTATTTCGATCACACGGCCGCCTACTACGCGAGCAAGAGGGCGTGCGAGCCGGTTCACATCCAGTGGAATCCCACGAC